>JAFLUJ010000061.1 GCA_022511485.1 Oscillospiraceae bacterium
CCCTGCCGAAGAATTTGGCGGTGTTACCTTTGGAATGACCAAAGAAGAAGTTATTTCTGTGATTGGCAGAGAGCCTGACTATACCTATGCAGACGGAAACGGCATAAGTTATGAAAGACAAGTATTTTTTAATGTTGCTGTCGATAGTATAGATTATGATTTCGATGAAAATGGTAATCTGGATTTTATGTATATTATTTGTTCATATAAATCAGCAAAAGAACAAATGTCAATTGACTTAGATCGCATAAAAGAAGAGCTTTCTAAGCGTTATCCGGAATATCCGGAAAAGACAAAAACTTATATTCACGAAAATAACGATGAGCTATCGTTATTCGCCGAAAGCCGACTTATTACATTAAAAATATATGATGATCTTTTCACTTTATTGATATCTCCCAGAGATGAATCAAAATAATTTTCATCAATATCACAGAAACACCACACCGCCGCTTTCTCCAAGCGGCATTTTTTATTAAACCATGTTTACCACGTCCTTTAATTTTTAATACTTGAAAAATCTTCCTACACATGATATAATCAAATAAATATATCTACATAGGAGAATTATGTCATGAAAAAAATTATGTTACTTTTTATTTCTGTCATTGTACTTTTTACCGCTTGCGGAAAACAAACAGATAATTCAGTAGAAGAATCAATTCAAACTCAAATCGACCCTGCCGAAGAATTTGACGGTATCACCCTTGGCATGACTAAAGAAGAAATTATCAGCATTCTTGGGAAAAAACCAGATCTTATCCATGAAAGAACGTATGAATATTCTTCTGGACATATGGAATATTGGGGTGAAGATCACTTTAATGTCAGTAATGCTGATGTAAAATATTATTATGAAAATGATATTCTGAATTATATTGAATATAATTATAACTACGACGACCCTGAGCAGGAGCAATTTTTGAACGATCTTGCAATTATAAAAGAAGAAATTCTACGACGTTATCCGGAAGAAATACGCAAATATTTTTCAGAGGACGAAACGATCTTGACGATCCTTACCGAAAATCGCAGTATTTTTTTATATACCTTTACTAACACTTTAAGTATAGATGTACGGATAAGCGAATACGATCCTACCGAAGATGAACAGATCGAACCTGCCGAAGAACTTGTCAGCATTACCGTCGGCATGCCCAAAAAAGCAATTATAAAATCTTATGGCAGACAGCCTGATAAAACTCATGAATCTGATGATTTGAGTTCTATAACATACGAAAATGAAACTTGCTTTAACATTAGCAATGCTGATGTGAGCTATCATTTTTATAAAGATACATTTGATTTTATTTACATCTCATATTCTTATTCTAAAGATTCTGAAGAAGATTCATTACAATCAGATTATAATTTCATAAGGAAAGAAATTCTTGATCGATACATTGAATCAGCCACTTATGTTGAGACAACAGATGACACCTTCACGCTTTCCTTAAATGATCGTTCCATCAGATTATCAAAAGTTGATGATGCTTGGCATTATGCAATACATGTTTCGATTCGATAAAAGATAAAAGTATAATAATACTAAAACATAAAATCACCCTTTCATCAATTTGATTTTCCCGCCGCTTCCCCAAGCGGCATTTTTATTCAACCATTTTGACCACGTCCTTTGATTTTTAATACTTGAAAAAATTTCCTCCATATGATATAATTAAATAAATATCAATACAGGAGAATTATGTCATGAAAAAAATTATGTTAATTTTAATTTCTGTCATTATGCTTTTTTCTGCTTGTGATAATCAAACAGATAATTCAGTGGAAGAATCAATTCAAACGCAGATTGACCCTACCGAAGAATTTGGCGGTATCACCTTTGGTATGACCCAAGATGAAGTTATCAACCTCATTGGAGAAAAACCTTATTCAACCTATGGATCAGATGACATAGACAGTGATTATAACTACATAGTGTATCATGATAAAGAACATTTTACTGCTGTAGCCTCTTCCGTAACATATTGTTTTAAAAGAGATGACGGTGCACTTCGCCGTATGGTTTATGATTATTCCTATAATGAATCTGACTATGAATCTATAAAAGAAGAAATCATAAGACGTTATCCGGAAGAAATATGCACATATTTTTTTAACGACGAAACAGACTTGACGATTTACACCGAAAACCGCAGTATTTTTTTCCATGCCAGCAATTTACACATAAGTATATTTATTGATGAATACCGCCCCGGCGTTTATGACACAAGGTCGGATACAGAATAAAATAAACATACCGAAGATTCTTCTCAAACGCAATTTGATCCCACAACCTGACAAGCGGTTTTTTATTAAACCATTTTGACCACGCCCTTTGATTTTTAATACTTGAAAAACTTTTTCAAGTATGCTATAATTATGTAAATTCACTTAGGAGGTCATATTCATGCGTGAAGATACCAAAAGAGTTCTGAAAGAATATGATGTGTCTGTTCTTTTTCATAAAAGGGATGTAAAAGCAGTAGAAGAACTGTTATACACTAATGAACAGGTATTACTTGTTTTAACTACTGGATTTGTTATTGGTTATATCGGTACTGTGAATCTTGAAGAATCCAATACGTCTATTCTTTTTCTTACGGACCAAAGAATGATTCTCTATTATACTACTTATGATGAAGGGCTTACTAAGATTGAACAATGGAGTAATATTAAAACAATTAAATTTTTAACATCGCCTTTGATTGTTAATCATGTTCAGGTCTCTACAGAAAAAATAGTCTATGACTTTATACTACCCAAACAACCAGATTCCGCTGTTAAAATATATAACGCTTTTTTATCCGCGCATAATTTCTATGGTAATAATACACTTCAAGAGCCGGATAGCACCGAAATTTTTCAGAAACCCAACCCAAAAACAGATCATGATCTTGATATTCCTGAACAGATCGAAAAGCTTGCAGAACTTAAAGACAAAGGCATTCTCAGCGAAGAAGAATTTCAGACAAAAAAGACTGAACTTCTTTCAAGATTGTAATATCACGCATATATAACTCCCCGCCGCTTATCAAAGCGGCATTTTTATTTAACCATTTTAACCACGTCCTTTTATTTTATATTTTTTAGTACCCCATTTCCTCTTTCATTTTTTTAAGCTCATTGATCTTTTGCTGTTCCGAAAGAGATCGTGGCAGAGCATATATCTTTTTCATTTTCATAAGGAACTTTTTCATGTAATCGGGAGTTTTTGATGTGATCTTTTCAGCCCGGTAGCCCATAATATCTGTAAATTTACAGTCGTGAAGAGAATCAAACAGAGCCTTGAACTTCCACCAGTGGAGATATGGAATGTCCGTAAGGTCGATACCGTAGATCTCTAAAAATGCCGCATGAATATAACCGGCGTCATGTCTGAATGAATAGACCTGGGACTGCTTTATTCCTTCGCCGCCATTTCCTTCTGATCCAGAACGGATCTTTCCGCAATGGTAAAACCACATTATGAAATCCCAAAGAGAAATGTCATCGGGCACTGTCGGGAAAATCATTTCTATCAGCCTGCGGATCTTATCTTTCATGAGAATGTCCTCATCTGTGATCAGCAGATCGAATTTTATCCACTCACGAAAGTCTGTCTGCATTTCATATACCCTGCCGTTATATTCATAAGCGGATGGCAGGTTTCCGGATAAAAGATTGCTACGTATCACCTCCGATACTGTATATCGTGCAAGCATATCGTTCTTACTTTGTTCAAGCTCTGAATTAAGAGCCAGCCAGAAGCTGGTGATCTCGTCAATGTCGATCTGATCAATTTTTTCATCAGGGAAGATCCTTTCTGCCTCCTCCCTGCCGATGAAAAGCGCAATACCGTTTTTGACCTCCCTGACGGTATTGGAAAGCTTTGATGTGCCCGCGATAGCTTTATTGGCAGCTTGCAGTTTTCCGGAAAAATCCGCTGTCTTGACGGGGATCTCATACTCCCTGCCGTATGCTCTGAGTATCCTCGGCTTTTTCTCGCAGGAATATTCTCCTGACTTTACAACTCTGCCATAGCTTGGTTTGATGCTTTGATCCATATTTTATCTTTCCTTTCATATTTTTTTACGAACATCTGTTCGCTTACTTTAATTATAACACATTTTTTTATCACGTTCTACTTACATATGAAAAGAATTTTTGATAACGATCAAATTCAATCTACATAACGAAAAAAGCCACTCTGCATTCTGAATAATCTATTGCAAAGATAAAGAAAATATGGTATAATATTTATCAGCAAATACCCGCAACTAATTAACATTGAAGCGGGAAACTAAAAAGAGGAGTTCAGCTATGAAGGACGGTTTTATAAGAGTTGCAGCAGCAACTCCGGATATAAAAGTCGCGGACTGCGACTATAACGCAGACAGGATAATCGAGCTTATAAAGCAGGCGGCGGAGAACTCCGCCACTGCCATCGTGCTTCCGGAGCTTTGCATTACCGGCTACACCTGCGGAGACCTTTTTCTGCAAAAGACTTTGCTTGACGGAGCGAAAAAAGCACTTATCAAAATTATGGAGCAGACTAAGGACTATGACATTATTTCGATAATAGGTCTGCCTGTGGAGTTCGATGGGAAGCTTTACAACTGTGCGGCAATAATAAATTTTGGATGTCTTTTCGGACTTGTCCCTAAGAAAAATATCCCCTCCTATTCGGAATTTTATGAGACCAGACATTTTACTCCATGGAAAGACGGCGAAGAGCGGTTTATTGAATTTATTGATTTCGATATTCATTTTGGCGACATCGTTTTCAGATGCAAAAAGATCCCCGAATTTACATTCGGA
Organism: Oscillospiraceae bacterium; assembly: GCA_022511485.1. Taxonomy (GTDB): domain Bacteria; phylum Bacillota; class Clostridia; order Oscillospirales; family Ruminococcaceae; genus RGIG8773. The sequence continues at coordinate 4,801 of JAFLUJ010000061.1, forward strand.
GTGGAAATATGCGAGGATTTATGGGTATCAAGTCCGCCGTCTGAAAAACTTGCCGCTAAGGGTGCGAAAGTAATATTCAATTTATCTGCTTCTGATGAAATTATCGGCAAGGGAGAGTACCGCAGACAGCTTGTACAGTCTCAGTCGGCAAGGCTTGTATGCGGATATGTTTACGCGGACGCAGGAATGGGAGAATCCACACAGGATCTTATTTTCAGCGGACACAATTTAATTGCGGAAAATGGAGTTATCCTGTCAGAAAGTAAAAAATTTACAACAGGTATCACTTATGGAGAAATAGATCTGCACCGAATTGCCAATGAGCGTAGGAGAATGAATACATTTTTCGTCGATGTTAATGAAGATTTTGGATACCGGGAGATACTTTTTGCCAAGCCAAAGGATATTGAGCTGACGAGAAAATTTCCGCCTATGCCCTTTGTTCCGTCGGATAAGTCCGACCTCAATAACCGCTGTGAGGAAATTCTCACAATGCAGGCAACGGGACTTGCAACAAGACTTCGGCATATCGGCTGCAAGACCGCAGTCATCGGACTTTCCGGAGGTCTTGACAGCACTCTTGCGCTGATAGTTGCCGTCCATGCATTTGATATGCTGGGCCTTGACCGCAAAGGGATAATCGCGGTCACAATGCCCTGCTTCGGAACTACAAAAAGAACAAAAAGCAACGCTCTTTGCCTCGCTGAGGCATATGGGACGGTTCTTAAGGAAATAAATATAACAAAGGCTGTCCGTCAGCATTTTGAGGACATCGGACAGAGCGAGGACGTCCTTGACGTCACCTACGAAAACGGTCAGGCGCGTGAGAGAACTCAGGTGCTTATGGACATCGCCAACCAGACGGGAGGTATCGTCATCGGAACAGGAGACCTGTCCGAGCTTGCCCTTGGCTGGGCGACCTACAACGGCGACCATATGTCAATGTACGGAGTAAACGCCTCCGTTCCCAAAACTCTTGTAAGACATCTGGTGTCCTATGAAAGCACCCATACGGAGGACAAGACCCTTGCGGCGGTGCTGGAGGATATTTTAGCAACTCCTGTTTCTCCCGAGCTTCTTCCGCCGTCAGAAGGGGAGATCTCCCAGAAGACGGAGGACATCGTAGGTCCTTACGAGCTGCATGATTTCTTTTTGTATTATTTTGTCCGCTGCGGATTTCCTCCGAAGAAAATACTCCGCATTGCAGAGCAGTCCTTTGCCGGCTCATATGAAAAACCGGAGATAAAAAAATGGCTGACAGTTTTTGTAAAAAGATTTTTCTCCCAGCAGTTCAAACGATCCTGTCTGCCGGACGGTCCGAAGGTGGGAAGCGTCACCCTTTCTCCGAGAGGGGACTGGCGTATGCCCTCCGATGCCTGCGTACGGCTCTGGCTGGAGGATCTGGAACAGGATCAATGAAAATTTTTCTTGACATTATAATTCAAAAAGATTATAATTTATTTGTAATATACTGTCCTGTACAGCAAATAAAAATTTGAAAGGATATATGATATTTATGGAAAACAAGATCCCTTACAAAACCTATCTTAATGAAAACGAGATACCCAAGCAGTGGTACAACCTTAGAGCGGACATGAAAAACAAGCCTGCTCCCCTCCTGAATCCGGGTACTCTTAAGCCCATGACCGCAGAAGAGCTTTCCGGCGTGTTCTGTTCGGAGCTTGTAAAGCAGGAGCTTGACAATGATACCGCTTATTTTGACATTCCGGAGGAAATACAGAATTTCTACAAAATGTACCGCCCCTCTCCACTGGTAAGAGCCTACTGTCTGGAAAATGCATTGGGAACTCCCGCAAAGATCTACTACAAATTCGAGGGAAACAACACCTCTGGCAGCCATAAGCTGAACAGCGCCATCGCTCAGGCTTATTATGCCAAGAAGCAGGGTCTTAAAGGCGTTACCACAGAGACCGGAGCAGGTCAGTGGGGAACTGCACTTTCAATGGCGTGTTCATATTTCGGGCTTGACTGCCGTGTTTATATGGTAAAGGTCTCCTATGAGCAGAAGCCCTTCCGCCGTGAGGTCATGAGGACTTACGGAGCTTCCGTTACTCCGTCTCCGTCTGATACCACAAACGTGGGAAGAAAAATTCTTGCCGAGCATCCCGGAACAACAGGAAGCCTTGGCTGTGCAATTTCCGAGGCTGTTGAGGCTGCAACATCAAACGAAGGCTACCGTTATGTTCTGGGTTCGGTGCTGAATCAGGTACTTCTGCACCAGTCGATAATAGGTCTGGAATCCAAGGCTGCATTTGAAAAAATCGGCGTAAAGCCTGATGTCATCATCGGCTGCGCAGGCGGAGGCTCAAATCTGGGCGGACTTATTGCTCCCTTTATGGGTGAGAAGCTCAGAGGGGAGAATGACTACAGGATAATCGCTGTTGAACCTGCATCCTGTCCAAGCTTCACCCGCGGAAAATACGCTTACGATTTCTGCGATACAGGAATGGTTTGTCCTCTTGCAAAGATGTACACTCTGGGAAGCGGATTCATTCCTTCTCCGAACCATGCAGGCGGACTTCGCTATCACGGCATGAGCTCCACTCTTTCCCAGCTTTATGATGACAAGCTTATGGAAGCAGTTTCTGTTGAACAGACAGCGGTATTTGAAGCTGCAACTCAGTTTGCAAGAGTTGAGGGAATACTTCCCGCTCCGGAAAGCAGCCATGCCATCAGAGTTGCCATTGACGAGGCTCTCAAATGCAAGGAGACTGGCGAGGAAAAGACGATCTTCTTCGGACTTACCGGAACAGGTTATTTTGATATGGTCGCATATCAGAAGTACAACGACGGAGAGATGACCGATTATATCCCCAGCGATGATGATCTGGCTGTGGGCTTTGCAGGACTTCCCAAGGTCGATCTGTGATCTGTATTTTTTCAAGGATAACAATAACAAAAGCGGACGGCTCACACCGTCCGCTCAGTGTCAATAGACTTTAATACTGATTTTTGATCTGATTTGATATGAAAAATAGTATAACAGGAGATCCCGGCATGAAAAGAGTATATTATAATTTGCTGCTGCTTTTGTTTCTTATAAATTTATGCGGCTGCTCCAATAACAATAATGATATATCCGTGCACATCAATGAGGAAAGCATCACTGAAAATACGACCGTCAGCACAAGTTCAGAGCCTGTATTTACCGGACTGAACATACAGGACACAGACACTGATTTTTCTCCGCTGGTAAATAAAAAGTCAATGAATCATCAGCTTTTCTGCTATGACGATAACGGAAACATTTATTTTTCCGACCCTATGAATAATTACAGTCTTTATTCCTATGACGGTACGAAAACTAAGCTTCTTGCAGATGTTCCGGCATACTGCCTGAACTATTACGACGGAAAAATTTATTTTTTATCCGAAAACAAGATCATAAACATTGAAGACCGGATTTCTCCGGAGGGATATCCGTTTGAATGTGATATTGGCTCAGGTGAAATGTCTCAGATAAGGGAAAGAAAGATCACCGGCATGACGGTAATTGACGGTGAAATATACGGTATCAATGAGGAGAATGCCTGTTATGTTTATCGCTATGACCGGACATCCGATACTGAGGAAAAGCTCTTTAACAGCTTTGATATAGCAAAAGCCGGGAAGTATTTTCTCACATTTGAACCGGGTGCAGACAGGATCGATTTTTATCTTGAAAGCAAAGATGATAAAATTCTTTTTATAAATGACGATATTCCTCTTAACAGCTGTTTCTGCTATGGGAAATTCTATTACAAATCACAAAGCGATTATGCACTTAAAGTCATTGACCTGCAAAGCGGCGAAAGAAAATCTCTGGACGGATCTGCTGACTATAGTTTTCTGAATGGCGATCTGTATGTACTGAATAACGATCATCATCTTTGCAGATATGACGGAAATGATTTTATAATTATGGAAGAAATGAATCAGTATGAATATATTTATTCCGATAATAAAAATCTTTTCGGAATAAAAAAGGAGTACAGTCTTTCTGCAAGGGTAATGGAGTATTTCTTTGTAAAAATAAACGGAGATTTTTCCATTGAGATATTAAGTGGAAATGAGGGGGATCAATGCTCAGAAAAATAACAGCGGTTCTGATCTCCGGTGTGATGGCTGTATCTTTTTCCTCCTGCGGCAAAAAGAAAAACGACGTACCGGCAGGATCGTTTTCCGCAAGTCTTACGAATTTTGTCTATGAAAATGCTGACAGCTCAAATTCTGAAAGCAGTATTTTTGCTGTCTGGAATGACCTGCTTTATGTCATATCGCCAGACGATCTTGGAGAACAAATCATTTCGGTAAGAGTATATAATGCGGACGGAAAAGAATCGGATAAAATTGAAATCGGATTTGACAGTATCGAGGATTTTCCAGAGGGTATTCCCTGTCCTGTGGATATGGATATTTACGAAGGAAAGCTGTATATTCTTTGCAAACTTCCGGACGGTCTGACTATATATTCCTATGCTCCGGACAGTAAAAAGTTATCGGAAATATTCAGGGCGGAGGAATTTGCACATATTGAAAAAATGGACGTGTCCGCTGACGGAATATATATTATCGGAACTCCGGGTAAAGGCGCTGAGCATATAAGTGAAAAAATATCCGGCGAAAACGGAAATGACATTTTTTTTGAATATGACAGCAAGCTCCTTGTTCTTGTAAATGAAAATGGAGAAAGCGAAAAAATAAATACGGAATATCCCATAGCATTTTCTGTCAGAGACGACGGCTTGCCGGTGGTTTATGCTTTTGATACCGAGGGAGGATATTATTTCTCGGAAATAAAAAACAAAACGGAGAATAAGAAAAATTATAGCAATTTATTGGGACTGCTCAGTGATATTGATATTTTCGGAGAAGACGGCGTTGTTATTTCGGGCTTTGACGGCGGAAAGCTCTGTACGGCTTCCATAATCGGAAATACAGGAGCCGCGGACATTCTGGAGGACGTTTTTATCTATCTTCCCGGGGATGTAAAATGCACCTCCGATCATATTTTTTATAAGTCGGGGGACAGCGTTTTTTCGGAAGAAAGAAATATACACAGGATAAATACCTCCGAGATAAATATGTCCCATGGGGTGAGACTTGTCACCTCTCAGCATATAGAAAATATGCCGTTTTCCTGCGGCTATAAGGTGAGCACTCAGCAGCTTCTGCCGGACGTTTTTTCAGTGAGAGCATTATCTCTCAGCGATACATATGACATATGCTGCTTTACCTCAGACGCAGGATATGCAAGAAATATGAAGACCTCCGGACTGTTCACATCCATGAACGACATCCCCGGAGTTCAGGAATACATCGATAAATGCTTCCCCTATTTAAAGGAGGCCTGCACAAATGAAAAGGGTGAGATATGGGCTTTACCTGTGGCTCTGGACATTCCAGTCATAGTGTACAATAAATTCAACTGCGAAAAATACGGCTTTGATTTTAACGGCAGTCTGGACGATCTTATTGAAACTGTCCGCACTGCGGATGAAATGGGTATCCGTTACGACTGCAACAGGTATCGTTTTATTGAGGGTATGTTTTCCCGGTATTTTCAGACCCACGATAATTTCGACAATGATGATTTCAGAAAACTTGCAGTCTCCATAAAAGAAAAATGTCCTGTTGACATTTTTAAATATGACCCGCTTATCCATGACGACCTTTTCACATATAATGTAATGAAAAAGGTCATTGACGTTGATGAAATGTCCCCGGCATTGAAGCAAAGTCATGATGAGATATTCTTTACACTCATTTTTACAAGCTCGGAGCAGACGGAATATCTTTCTGAGGACGAAAGCCTTTGCGCAGCCCCCCTGCCGAAGCTTTCGGAGGATACCGCAAGCAACGCTGCCTGCACATTCCTGTGTATCAATCCGGGAACTAAAAATATGGAAAACGCAAAGGGATATATAAGCGCATTGGCGATGAATCTTTCAGCAAAGAAAAATAATCTGCTTTTCTCCTCGTCGGACAGCTACAGTGATAATGATTACTGTAACAGTCTCAGAGAAATATATTCCGATGCGCAGATATATTTTTCAGTGCCGTCGGTAATTTATGAAGATGATTTTGAAGTCTACTGTAACGGCGGTACTGATCTGGAACGTCTTATCCGTGATTCTGACGGAAGAATGAGACTTTATTTATCAGAAAATGAGTAAAATCCTGCTTTCGATAATTTTTATTATCTGAGTATTGACGGTTAAAATGCGGATGTGATCTTATAAATATGAAAAAAACTATTTTGTTTTTCTGCACTGCGGTTTTCCTGATCCTTTTTACAGGCTGCGTCCCAAAAACCGAGGAAACCATGCCGGAAACAGAAATGTCCTTTTCCGACGAAAACGGCATAAGCTTTTCACTGCTGGTTACTCCATGTAATCCGGGACAGCTCAACGGAAAAATAAAGGTTCTTGCAGAAAGCGATCATTATATGTACAGCACAGACGGCGGAAGATCCTTCCGGAAAATACGGAACGGAGAAGCAGCATTATATAACCTTGAACCTAAAAGCTACTCCTTCTGTCTTATGGACGAAAGAGACCCGGAAAATGTCACCGGGATCTATACCGTGTCAGCAGCGAATACCGATAAATATCCCATTGTCATAAGCGCAGCAAGCTCGCCGGCAAGCGTCACAGGAGGCGGGGAAATAACCGTCCGGCTGGAAAATTACACTCCCGGAGCAAAATACGAGGTAACAGCAGACGGCGGACAAAACTGGCAGGAGCTTTCCTCGGCAAGCGTAAATATCGGCTCGCTTAAAGATGGTGCATATACAGTCTCCGTAAGAGAAAAAAGCGATGTTCCGGAAATATTTTCGGCTGCACTAAATGTCCCGGTAATGCTGTACGGTATCGACAGAAGATTCGTTATCGAGACAGCGGAGTGTATTTTGCAGAATCCGGAGCTTCCCACAGGCTGTGAGATAACCTCCCTTACCATGCTTCTGAATCATATAGGCTTTGACGCGGACAAGCTTGACATGGCGGACAACTATCTTCCCAAGGGAGAATACCGCAAAGCAGACTTCCACAAGGTCTTTGTGGGAGATCCAAGAAACAGACTTGCCTACGGCTGCACAGCGGAGGTAATAGTCGCCGCCGCGGAAAATTACCTGAACGATCAGGAGGGAGCAGGCAGACTAAAAGTAAAAAACCTCACCGGTTCGGAAGCGGAGGAGCTTTATTCCTACGTGTGCAATGGAGATCCGGTAGTGGTCTGGGCAAGCATAAATATGGGAGACATAATTGAAAATTACACCTCCTGGACGGAAGAGGGTACGGGAAAAACCATCTCCTGGTACGGCGGAGAGCATTGTCTTCTGCTGACCGGATACGACCTTGACGAGGGTCTTGTATACGTAAACGACCCGCTCCGGGGAAAGACTACATATGAAATGGATCTGTTTGAGCAGCGCTATGAGGAAATGCAGCGCAATGCGGTAGTTATACTTGATTGAACAAAAATAGTCCCTCAAAAAATTGAAGGGACTATTTTTTTTCTAAAAAACACTTTACAAAACAATTTTTTTATGATATAATATTTAGGTCAAATGATTGTCGAGGTGTGGCTCAGTTTGGTAGAGCGCTGCGTTCGGGACGCAGAGGCCGTGGG
>JAFLUJ010000062.1 GCA_022511485.1 Oscillospiraceae bacterium
CTTCAAAAATATATAAAAGTTTTAGGGAGGGGGTTCGGGGGATGACCCTTTTTCAGTGGGTTATCGGAAAAGAAGTGTTTTAGAAAGGTTGCGTACATCTGCGCAGCCTTTCCTTTTGCCGTAAGCAACGCCATAGTACTTATGACATTCCGCAGGCTACATATCATAAGTACAGGCGGCAGCAGTTCAAGCTCGGCGCAGCCTGAGCAACTGTACACCCTTGGATAGCCGCTTGACACAACTCACTATGCTATGATATAATTGCAGTAGAAAAAAGCCCACAACTGAGTATCATTTTCAGGAGGATTTTTATGCCAAAAATTGCGTTATTGTTGGCAATGTGTTTGCTTATCTGCTCATGTTCTCCACAGCAGGAGAAATCTTTTGAGACTGAAACTGAAACCGAAAGCACAACCATTTCCGAAACAGTAGTCGAAACATCGTCTGAATCCTCCGCAGAGACTACTGAAACTTATACTACGCCTATTACCGCTGAAACGGAATACCGGAGTGAGACTGAACTTCAGAGAGCTGTTCGGGAAGCCAAGACACTAAGTGAGTGGTGTGATGGGCAAATTTATATTGATATTGACGGAGATAATTTCCCCGAGAGATTTGATGTGAGTGTAAGTGAGATGGATTCCGACATCCACATCTATGGCGATCTGCTATTTTATAATACCGATGAATGTGTATGGAGAGAACTGCCGGGAGGTAGATTTGACTGCATAATTTCATATCCGCTTTATATTTATTATGACAGGGAATATGATGAGTATTTTTTTATCGGAGATGTGGGAGTATATGGCGGTAGTTATGATAAATTTATTTTTACGGATTCGGGTATCAAAGAGGAGAATTTCGGCGGTTCATGGGGCTTTGGATATTCCCACAATGAGGACGGTAGCATAAAGTCAGGTGTCTCTTTCGGTAGATGGGGCAAGCATTTCTATATTAACGAATCACTTGATGAAAATGATATAGATGTATTTAATAAAACGCTTTCCGGAAATTATGAAATTGTTATGACTGTCGATCTTGGTCAGATCATCAGGGAATACGGCTATGAAAATTCGGAGGAGCAGTTTGAGATATTTGTGGGAGACTTTGCCGATTCCCCACAGCCTTCGGAATACAAAAAGCCCTATAAAGAAAAGGAAAAAGAATATATTACCATAGGTGGGGAGGAAATTTCGCTTCTCTCTACATATGTTTACATTAACGGTGCTGTTACGGATATTACGGAGGAGACCTTTGAAGAGCTTTCACAGATGCCCTATCTTTACGGACTCCACCTGTCAGGCGGCAGCATTGATCTGAACGGCATAGAAAAGCTGACGGGGCTTCGCTCATTAGACTTATTCGCCGATACTGTCACAAACGGGGAAAAGGCAGGTGAATTAAAGGAGTTGACTGTACTGTCTCTTTCTCCTGATATTTCCGATTTTAGCTTTGTGGAGCATCTTGACAGCGTTAAGGTCATCGAGTTCGGCGATACCCTCGATAAGCCCGCTGATTTTTATGCGCCTATGTATAAGATGAAGGGTCTGCGGTATATGCTGTTAAGCGTATGGGAGCTGCTAATGACCGATGAACAGACGGAGCATATCAGGGAAAATGCGCCTTGGATAGATATCTGCACTTATAAAGTTGGTTAAGCGTAACAACCAATGGCGTCCACGGTCAATACCACGGACGTCATTATTAATCATATCTTGACTGCATAAATTCAATTTGGTGAAAACTTCTTTCCCGACAGCTTGTCTCAAAAGGGTCTCCCCCGATAGGAACACAGATACAATATACTGTATTATGATTCAATTAACTCCTGTAACTACTCTGTCATTTCCTGCGTAGTCTTTGTAGATATTGACGTTACTGTAACCGCTTTTTTCGAGGATGTCCTTTACCGCCGCTCCCTGTTCAAAACCTATCTCAAATGCCATAAGACCTCCGGGAGCAAGTATCTCTTTCCAGAGGGCGGATATGGCGCGGTAAAATTTCAGACCATCCGCACCGCCGCGCAGTGCAAGCTCCGGTTCATGTTTTACCTCCCGGGAAAGCTCTGTCATTTCCTTGTCAGTAAGATAGGGGGGATTTGCAATAACAGCGTCAATTTTTCTGAACTCCCCGAAGTCGTCGGGGTCAGCAAAATTTTCAATTATACGTCCGTCAAGAACGTCGCCCTTTATGATCTTCACATCAGCGCCGTTATGACGGATATTTTTTATCAGATACGGCATTGCATCAGAGGAAAGCTCCACAGCGTGTACGACCGCCTTGGGAAGCTCCTTTTTTATTGTGATGGCAATGCAGCCGCTTCCGCTGCAAAGATCGCATATCTCCGGAGAAAGATTTCCCGCCTTCTGAAAATGTTCTATGACCTTTTCTACCAGAACTTCCGTATCAGGACGAGGAATAAGTACCCCCTCACCAACGAAAAAAGTCCTGCCGAAAAATTCCCACTTGCCGAGAATATACTGGAGGGGTATCCCGCTGCATCGTTTTTCCGCAGCAGCCATAAGCCTGTCTGCGTCCGGCTCGGGAACTTCCTCACCGCCGCGAAGCATAAGAGCAAGCTTGTCCGCTTTAAGGATGTCCTCAAAAAGACATCCTGTATCAAATTCATGATCCTCAACTCCCGCCGCGTGAAGCATATTTCGTGTCAGGTCATAAAGCTCTTTCAGTATCAAAGCATTGCCCCCTTTTTTGTATTAGATGAATTATACCATATAAGAAATGAAAAGTCAATATTACGCCCTTACAAATACAGCGGTAACGAGCATAGATCCGTCCCTTATTTCGGAGAAAACTTCCCCGCCCATTTTATTCATGATCTGACGGCAGATATAAAGTCCCAGACCGTTTCCGCCTGAGCTTCCGATATTTGAGCCTCTCCAGAAGCTTTCAAAAATATGAGGAAGCTCATTTTCCGGGAGAGTACATCCGCTGTTTTTTACCGTAACAAGACGGCAGTTATCCTCTTCTGAAAAGGATATTTCAATGGATCTTCCATCGCCGTATTTTATCGCATTTTCAAGAATGTTCTGGATGACCTCCACGCTTCTGTCCGGATCGCCCTTTAAAAGACAGTCTGAAAATTCATGGACAGAAAAATCCGTGCCTATAAGGGAAAGCTTTTCACTATAGTAATCCGAAACTTTTTTAATTACCTCCGAAAGATAAAATTCACTCATGCTGATTTCAATGTTCAGAAAATCTTCCCGGGATGCCCCTATAATTTCGGATACATATTTTTCAATTTCGTCCGCCTTTGAATTAATGCTTTCGGAAATTTCCTGCTGCTTTTTCACATCGGAATACAGTCCCTTTGACAGAGCCTTTGAGTACAGCTTTATTGCCGACAGGGGAGTTTTTATATCATGTGAAAGAGACAGAAGCAATGTCTTTTTCTCCTTTTGCAATTCAAGCTCCCGCTGCCTGCCGTGCTCGATATTTTCACGAAGCATATCAACTCCCCAAAGGAAGCGTCCGAAAAATCTGTTTTTGCTTTCCTTAACCGGAACAGCAAGATTTCCCTTGGAAAGTTCATATGGGAGGTCAGTCATTTTCTGAAAGGGCACAAGCAGTCTGAACCGGATAAAAAGCATTACCGATATTGTCATAACCGACATTATAGCTAAAAATAAATTTACAAAAATGATCTGACCGGAAGAGCTGCTTTTAATATCCGTCCGATAATCAAAACGGTACAATTCTCCGTTTATTTCCCGGATAATATAGTCGCTGTTCGTTTCAAAGGAAGCGTTATTTTGCAGGTCTATTTTTTCCACAGCAGTAACATATTTAGTCCGGGTCAGGTCAATATTTTCAAGACCTCTCTGCTCAATTTCAAGAGCTATCCTGCCGATCTCCACACGGTAAGGTCTACCCTCCGGTGAATTATTTCTTTCCGATAAACACAAATTTGCCGCAATAAAAACTGCGGCTATTAAAAATAAAATTAATATAAGGATCCGGTCAAAAGCTTTCATAATTATAATCATGCTCCCGCAGGGAAGCATCTCCCCTTGTCTGAAAAATTTAATTTTTAAACATATACCCTGTTCCCCAGACGGTCAGAATTTTTTTCGGGTCTTTCGGATCGTCCTCAATTTTTTGTCGGAGACGTTTTATGTGGACGGTCAGCGTCTGCGGCTCGGAAAAACTGTCGCTTCCCCATATCTGACTGAAAATAAAATCCTTATTGAGAGCCTTCCCCTTGTTTCCGATAAGCAAGACTAACAGGTCAAACTCTTTGGATGTCATTTCTATGGGAACTTCATTTTTATAAACGGTGCGGTCAATTTTGTTTATCCGTAAATTGCTGTCGATAATTTCATCAATGGAATATCTTCTTTTGAAAATCCCGCTGATCTTTGCAAGCATAATGTCTATGTCATAGGGCTTTTCAATGTAATCGTCCGCGCCCAGATTAAGTCCCTGAAGCTTGTCGGATTTTTCTGTTCTGGCGCTGACGATCAGAATGGGAGTATCGGTCTTTTCGCGGATCTTTTTGCAAACCGCAAAGCCGTCCATTCCCGGCAGCAGGACATCAAGCACCACAAGCCTTGCCCCGTATTTTTCATACAGAGACAAGGCTTTTTCTCCGGTTTCTGCAACAGATACCGTGTAATTTTCCGAGCGGAGGAAATCACACAGCAGGGATGCAAGCTCCTTGTTGTCTTCAACTATTAATATATCTATCATGTGTTACCATCCTAATTCCAGAAGCCAGTTATTCAGCGACCGTTCCCTCTCCCGAAGCTGGGAGGAAGAAGTGTACCTGTCTAAATTATACTTCCCTTTGATGTCACCGTCAACTATGTAAATTACTCTTGTACATTTCGCCGCCACCTTTACGTCATGAGTAACAAGCATGATGGCAGTTCCCTCGTCGTTTATCTTCGCAAGCTCCTCCATTACCTCGTCGGAGGACGTCCGGTTCAGCGCTCCTGTAGGCTCGTCTGCGAATATCATTTTCGGTTTGTTTATCATGCTCCGGCATATACACGCCCTCTGGAGCTGTCCTCCGGAGACCTCGTTGATGTCGTTGTCCGCTATGTCGATTATCCCAAGCTTCCGCATAAGCTCCTGACCTCGGATCACTGTTTCTTTTCGGCTCTCCCTGATCTTATCCGACTGACAGGACGGCAGAATTATATTATCAAGGATGGTCAGATTTTTCAGCATATACATCTGCTGAAAGATGAATCCCATTTCGTCAAGACGAAGCTTTGCAAGCTCTTTTTCTTTCATGTACGCCATGTTCTTTCCGCCGAACTCCACCGTCCCGGCGGTGATGTTGTCCATGCCGGAAACAGTGTAAAGCAGGGTGGATTTTCCCGAACCGGAGGGTCCCATGACCCCAAGCATTTCACCCTCCGCAACGCTGAGGCTGACATTTCTCAGGACATTGTTCTGACGTTTATTTACGATGTATGTTTTGCAGAGGTCTTTTACTTCTAAAATATTTGTCATAAAAATTCTCCTTTATTCGTTGTTGGAAATTTCAGCGGAGGATGTTTTTCTAAGTCCCTGCGCCGAGATAAATGCCGCAAGCGCTGTGACCGCCAGCACTATCAGCGGATACATTACATAAACCTCGAACGGGCGTATCTCATACTCGATACTGTACGCGCCCATCATTCTGAATATTGGCGTTATTATCAGCGATGAAAGCGGCGAGGAAAGCAGTGCGCCCGTGATTACAGAAATAAGAAGCACTATACCGATACGCATAGTCTGCCAGAGCGTAAGAGAGTTATTCTTAAAGCCTATCGCTTTAAGCAGAGCTATCTCGCTTTTTTCTTTGGTAATAAAGCTTTTTACCATAAGCACTGCAACAAGCGCATTTATCCCAAGAATTATGCTTAATATCAGTGCCTTAGTGCTGTCAAGCTGCTCAGCCACATCTCCTATCATATAGCTGATATACTCGCCGGGAGTGTAGATTTTCGCATCAGGATAGAGCTTTTCCAGCAGCGCTTTGCGCTCGGCGAGTGCGGCTTTATCAGGGTCATCCTTATAGTTGATTTGAATCCCGAAGCTGCCTGCCGCATAATTGTAATCAAGCTCTGCGTCCTGATGAAAACGCACGCCCTCTCCCATATTGTTCATACTTTGGGTTATCGCAGTGACAGTGTAAGTTCTCGTATCTTCACCGACCTTGATCTCAACATCATCGCCGATCTCCGCGCCGATCTGATCTGCCGTAAGGTATGTCAGTGCGACTTCGTGAACATTCTGCGGCGGCGTTCCGTACAGATAAGTATACATATCTGTCGTTACTCCGCCCATTCCTTGGAATGACACCGAATTTGTGCGCTTGCTGTCCTTGCTGAGATTGGTGCGGAACATTATTTCCTGGAAAACATCGGCTTCAATCTCGTTTTCGGCAAACATCTCCTGTATATTCGAAAACTGCCGTTCCACCTTTGCCTTGTTGTCCTCATTCGGATTGAACAGCAGCTCCTGTGAAATAATATGATCGCTCTGCACCATATTGAAGGTTGTTATCAGTCTGTCCGAGCGCAGGGTGTTTATCGTGTTGACAGGAATAATTACAAGAAGCGTTCCCAGAATAAAAATTATTATCATCGAAACATAGTTTTTGATCCCGCTGAAAATATCGTTCAGCGCCATAAATGGGATAGCCTGAATGTGCGATCTTCCGAGCCGCAAAACTCCTTTTTTCCTGAACCGTTCGCCCGTCTGACCGCTTCGTATCGCGTCTATCGGAGAGAATTTGCGTATTCCGCGGGTACAGAGATAACTGAACAACACGACCGCAGATCCCGCTGCGGCAGCAGTTCCTATATTTATCAGAAAATTATCCTCGCCCGAAATAATTATTCTTTTCGTGACCCCGCTTATCATCATCTTACTGAACGGAAAACTCAAGCCAAGACCGACCGCCGAGCCTGTCACGGCGATAGCAAAATATTTCACTATATACAGTCCGCGTATAGCAAAATTTTTAATTCCGATAGCTTTCATAACCCCTATCTCGCGGAATTCCTCGGTGATCGTAAAGTTAATGATAAACCGCAGTATCACCATTGAGATAAGTATCAGGCACACGCTCACCACAAGCAGGATCGCCGCGATAAGTATATCCATAATGTAAACCATTTTAAACATCGAACGGTCTATCGACATTATGGTATTTATACCAAGCGCGTTAAATTTGTCGCGGTAATCGGCGTCGTTTGTGTGGACTTCAACCGAGCTGCAAACGGCGGCGTCATTGGCACTGAACAGCTCCGCATCGTTCTCACTGATGAGAAATCTTGTCATTCCAACCATTGCAGTTCCGAAAAGAGCGTCCTTTGTGCATCCCTTTACCGTGAATTCCTTTTCGATACCGTTCTGGCTTATAAATACCTTTCCGCCCTCGTGAAAATTGTTTTCTGTTGACTCAAATATAAAATTAGTGACATACACCTCGCCGTCGTTTATATGGGTAATTTCCTCATTGTTCTTGTCAAAGATCTTTATTCCGCCAAGCACCGACAGCGCAAGCGTGTTTGAATACTCAAACTTTTCGCCCTCGATAAGAACGTTTTTCGGCTCGATCTGAATAAGCCGCGAGATGTGATAGTCATATCCGTTCTCATCGGCGAATTTCTCGAACCGCTCCATATCCGCGGCGTTCGTTGTGGCGAACCAGTAGTCGGGCACGTCCGCTTTTTCAAAAAAGTTGTCCAATGCTGTGCTTACCGTTGTAAGATTATTTGCACTGCTTGCAATGAATGTTGCCGCCAGTATCACAAATATAAGCAGTATGACGTTCATGGTCTTTTTTCGTTTCAGGTCTTTTTTAAGTATTCGCAGATACATTTTACCGCTCCTTTCTATTGTGATCTAAGTATAACATGAAAATTATTAAATAATCCTTAAATCCTGAGAACATCCTTTCCTGCCGGAAATTTGAATTTTTTATTACGAATACCTTTAAGTTGTCAAATAGCTATTGATTTTTATTCCAGAATAAGTTATAATAAGAGTAATGTGGGTCACCAAGGCGTGAGGTAAAATTCAGCCCTTGACTCAGAGAATTTTAATATTTGAAAGGTTGGTAATGTTAATGAAAGTCAAAGTAATTAACGGCACATCTCTCCCCAATATCCCATGGCAGGACAAGCCCGCCGATTGCAGAGACGTTGTATGGCGCTACAATGCAAATCCTATCATCAAGCGCGACCAGATCATGGTCAAGAAGGCTAACGGCTACAGAGAGCCTTCAAACTCTATCTTCAACAGCTCGGTAGTTCCCTTTGAGAACGGCGACTACAAATTTGCAGGCGTGTTCCGTGTTGATGACAGAGAAAGAAATATGGAGCTCCACGTTGGTTTCTCCAAGGACGGTATAAACTGGGACATCAGCGAGGAGAGGATCAAGTTCAAATGTGATATTCCCGAAGTCGCTACATGGCAGTACGGCTATGACCCCAGAGTTTGCAAGCTGGAGGACAAGTACATCGTAACATGGTGTAACGCTTACGGCTACAAGCCTACCATCGGTATCGCTTATACATACGATTTCAAGGAATTCACACAGCTTGAAAACGCATACCTTCCTTTCAACAGAAACGGCGTTATGTTCCCCAGAAAGATCAACGATCTGTACATGATGATGAGCCGTCCTTCCGACAGCGGTCATACTCCTTTCGGAGATATGTTCATCAGCCAGTCTCCCGACCTCACATACTGGGGCAAGCACAGACACGTTATGGGTCCCTCCAAGGGCTGGGAATCCACAAAGATGGGCGCAGGTCCTATTCCTATCGAAACAGATAGAGGATGGCTCATTTTCTATCACGGCGTACTGACCTCCTGCAACGGCTATGTGTACAGCTTCTCCGCTGCTCTCCTTGACAAGGACGAGCCCTGGAAGGTTCTCAAGAGAGGCGCTTCCTACCTCCTGAGCCCACAGGAATACTACGAGCTTGTTGGTGATACCGACGCTGTAACATTCCCCTGCGCAAATCTTGTTGATGCTGACACCGGAAGAATTTGCATCTACTACGGCTGTGCCGATACCTGCACCGCTCTGGCATTCACAACTGTTGATGACGTTATGGACTTCCTCGACAATAACAGTCAGGTTTGAGTATAAGTGTAAATAATATAATAGGGAAGTTCTGCGATAAAGAGCTTCCCTATTGCTTTACACACCCGCCCCCCTTGATGTGGGGGCTTGCCAAACGCATTTTTTACTGCGTGAAAACATCGGTAAAATTTTGTGGGATTTGCCGGAGGGGGCTCCACGCCTTAACCTTGTTAATATAATTTTTGTATATTATTTACATTTATCGTGAAAAAAATTTTGCCTCTCAGTTGTTTTTATTATGAAAGGCGGCGATCATAATGAGAAAAATATTTTTTAAAGCGATAGTAATTCTTGCGGCGGTTTTTATCATGCCATGCGTATGTGCAAATGCGGAAACCGCTGCGCTTGACGATGTCCCCATGTTTACAGACGATTTCAAAAGCAGAAACGGAAGCAAAAAGGCGTACATATTATGTGATCATGACCTGATCTCAGATGTATACACTCTCACATATTATAACATCAGATCATCAAAGCAGTTATATAAGTCTGAGGAAAGGTTTTTCTACGATTCAGCTATTTCCGAGGACGGAACTACAGCATTTTACAGCGTAAATGATTCTGTATACAGATATTCTTATACCACCGGCAAAATAAAAAAAATCTATACCGTCCAGGCAGAAGAGTATACCTCTCTCGGTCAGATCTCCGTTTATTCTTCACCGGACGGAGAATACTGTTTGTTCTCATACAAATATTATACTAAGGATAACACTGAAAAAGTGTTTTTCAGATTATGGCATGACGGAAAGATCGTCTCGGACAAGGTATATAATGATTACAACAGCCGCTTCGATGTATCGGTCTCCAATGACGGAAAAGCCATATACATGGACTCCTCAAAGCTTTATTCATTCAGCTTCGACACCGGCAAAAAAGAATTGTTCGCCAGTGTCCCCTCAGAAAAATATATTTACCATACGAAAATATTCCACGATAAGGGAATATATGTTATGTTCGGACTTATAAGCGATACCATAGAGGACAATGACGACCCCGACTATAACAACTATAAGGAAATATACAGCGGTAAGCTTTATGAGGAGCCCAAGCTTATCTATTCCGGAAATATTGCCCCGAAAAATTTTATTGCCTGCACCGGAGATGCCTTTGTTTTCTATGACGGGGAGTATGTTGTAAGACTCGATCTCGAAAGCGGAAAAAGCAAAAATATCATAAAGCTCAGTCCGAAGCTTCTTGAAAGCAATAAGCTCTCAAGCTATTTTGTATGCAGTGATGATCTGGATTCCGCGGCGTTTGTAAATTACTCCAAAAATAAGCTTGTACGGCTTTCCGTCTGGGACTCCGAAAAGAACTCCTATACCCTGCGCAGGGAGACAGACCTGAACGGCACAAAAAAAGAGCTTATACGCCGGTATAGCTCCAATGACCTGAGTGTAATTGAGATCAGAGATGAGTCTCCCGGCAGTGGATACAAGTCCTATGCGGCGTTTTTTAAGGAGAAAAAGCTCGTATCTGCTCCGGAGGACATTATTTGCATTGATCGTTTCGGTCATGTGCTCTGCGGGAACACACGCTATACCGATGGGCTTCTGATGCTCAGTCCGGACGGAAGCGTTAAAGAGGTCTTTGAAGGCGAACGGGAAGTTTTCGATCACTATATAAACAACGGATACTATCTTTTATCTATAGTGGACGAATGTGACGACCAAGGCTATGAAATACTGTACATTACCTCATGTTATTATATCGACAAAAATGGTGACGCTGTTTTTGTCCGTAAAGGAACGGAGATAATATCCGTGTATGATGATTGATAAAAAAGATAAGAGGGAGGCTCTGCGATTGCAGTGTCTCCCTTAATTTACTCTGATACAGCCTGTAACCATTTCTTTCCGTTCTTCCGGTAGCTGCGGTAATCGAATTTGGTGATGTCGCAGATAAAGTCCAGCATTTCCTCAGTGGCGGTGAGGATGTCCTGTGCGGTGTCTGTGCCTATTTCCTCGGGAATATCGGCAGGATACCTTGTTTCAATGTAGAAACGGTTCAGGAGAGCGCTCTTGCCGATCCACTGAGTAAAGGACTGATCCGTCAGAGCTGCCTGCTTGCAGAGCCATGTGAGATTGTGACCGTCAAAAAGCTTGCGATGCTTATAGAGCAGGAAAGCTTTCAGACTTTTTTCCATAGCCTGCTGACAGTGGAAGACCACGGGCTTGGAAAGCCGGCTGTCACCTATGAGCCGCCTTGCCGACATTATATCAAGGCAGGCATGATACAGCCAGTCGTAATATCGTTTGCTGTCCGCGGAATGACTACTGCTTCTGCTCATACAGCAAATTCCCCTCGCTGTCTATTCTGTAGGCGAACGTGAAATCGTCGTCCAGACACTCGTTCCAGTCGCTTATTGTATAAGCGATAATGTCGCAGGGAACGGGACAGTCCGTATTTAAGAGTATCTCCGTTTCAAGGTCGGAGACGCTTTCATATTTATCCTCCACCACTAAACAGAGCTTGAAGGAAGTCAGCTCCTTGGCGGAGTTGGTCTTATAGGATACGAGGAAAATCTGGAGCGGTTTGCAGAGCTCCACTATTTCATCGGTCATTCTTTTTATGATAGGATCGTTATTCATTGCATAACTCCTTGTTTGTTATGGATAAAACAAAACCGCGTTACTAAAGTCCGTAACGCGATCTTATCTTTCAGGGAGAGACTTTTCCTCCCTCTTGTAGTCGGACTTACTGATTATCCTCAATATACTTAACGATGTCGCCGACAGTCTTGATACCCTCAACTGCTTCGTCAGGGATCTCAACGTCAAATTCTTCCTCAAGGCTCATTACCAGATCAACTACGTCCAGAGAATCTGCACCCAGATCGTCCTGAATGTTTGCATTTGTTGTTACCTTCTCGGCATCAACGTCCAGCTGCTCAACAATGATCTCCTTTACCTTATCAAATACCATTTTAATTTGCCTCCGTTCATGATTATTTTTATTTATAAAGCCGCAGCGCAGGATATTCATGTCGTCCGCACGCCGGCTTTATAGTCTGACCTTAAAGCAGCACCGCACAAAGCAGGGCTGTCACCTTTGCACGCAATTTTAATGCGGCATTACCTGAAACCGGTAAATTTACCCTTCGATATACTCACCGACTTTTCTAAATTTAGTATACCGTTCATTTAGCAAAACGTCAATATCTATTTTCAATTTTTTGTGTAGAGTTTTATATAAAAATTCAGCTATATTTTCGGCAGTTTGACCAATATCGTTGTGAGCGCCCCCTAAAGGCTCCTCAATTACCTTTTCTGCCACGCCTAATTCGATCATATC
>JAFLUJ010000063.1 GCA_022511485.1 Oscillospiraceae bacterium
TCTCAGCAGAAACGGTCAGTTTACAATAAATGCGGAAGGCTTCCTGACACTTGGTTCGTCAGGATACGTCCTTGATGAAAACGGCGAGAGGATACCTCTCGGCACTGCGGATTTCCAGGTAGACCGTTACGGAGTTATCACAACAGGGGACGGCAGAACATACGCCCTGGGATTCAGCTATATAGCTCCCGGAACAGACATCGAAAAGGTCAACGACAACCTTATGCGGCCGTATGAGGACGCTCCCATAGGAAACATTCCTGAGGATGAGCTTTATCGTATAATGCAGGGCTGGTTTGAACGTTCCAACGTGGACGTAGCAGAGGAGACTATAAAGGCTATGGACGCACAGCACGTCTTTACAGCTTGCAGCAGTGCTTTAAAGATCGCAAACAGTGTAAACCAGCTGGCAGTGGATCTCTGCAAGCTCCAGTAAGAAGAGGAAAGGATGGTATAATATGAGCAGAATAGGTTATCATACCGCAGCCTCCGGCGTTATGGCATTCGAGATGGCGCTGGATATAACAGCAAACAATCTGGCTAACGTCAATACAAACGGCTTCAAGGCTTCAAGACCCTCTTTTGCTGATCTTATCTATACGGAAAGAAATAACAGAAATGAGGAAACTCAGTACGGTCACGGAGTTCGCGTCCAGAAGACCGATATGATGTTTGAGCAGTCCCAGGTTCGTTCCACAGGCGGAATGCTTGATTTCTCCGCACTGGACGAGGGATTCTTTGCAGTTCAGGTTCCGGAGGGGGAAATAACTTACACCAAGGACGGTGCATTTTACATCACTCAGGTAGAGGATGGCGTATGGCAGCTTTGCAACGAGTACGGAGCTTTCGTGCTTGACTATGAGGGAAATCACATCACTGTACCATTTGACGATGTGACAAATGAAATGGACACAAATTATGTAAAAGAGATGATAGGCGTTTACAGATTTGAAAATCCATATGGACTGGATCAGGTGGGAGACAACTATTATGTGCCTAACGCTTCAAGCGGTCCGGCTATAGTAGACGAGGAAGCACGCAAAAAGCAAGGCTGGCTTGAAGCGTCCTCAACAAATGTGGCAAACGAGATGTCTAAGGTCATTGAATATCAGAGAGCGTTCCAGCTCAACATAAATATGGTCAAGACCCACGACGAAATGGAGAATATCGTTAATAATTTGAGAAATTGATTTATAGGGAGATAGTGTATGGCTATAAAAAACGTTGAGCAGCTTCAGGCAATGCACCTTGATGTGCTCAAGGAGATCGGAAATATTGGTTCGGGAAATGCAGCAAGCTCGCTTTCCACATTTTTGCAGTGTCCTACGGATATTGTTGTTCCGATAGTAAGACTGCTGAATTTTGATGAAACGGTAAATTTTCTTGGCGGACCGGAAAATATCACTATAGGAATGCTGGTAAATATCGTCGGCGATATAAACGGAATGATGCTTTATATCATTGAAGAGGAGTTTGCCAGTCAGCTTACAAGTATGCTTTTCGGCAGCGGAATAGAGGATCTGGCTAATCTGAATGAAATGGAGCGGTCGCTTATTGCCGAGGTAGGCAATATCATGTCTGCATCATATATAAATGCTATTGCATCACTTACGGGAATGACGATAGATATTTCCGTCCCTGTGCTTACAACTGATATGGTGGGAGCTATTCTCAACGTACCTGTAGTTGAATTTGCGCAGGTAGGTGATAAGGTTCTGTTTATAGACGACGGCTTCACTATCGGAGGAAAAGAAATAAAGAGCAACATGATACTCATCCCTGAGATGGAATCATTGAATACTCTTTTTACAAGGCTGGGAGTGAGCGGATAAATGGGAAATATGGTTACAGTCGGGATCGCAGATCTTAATGTAGCAAAAGCACCTGATTCGCTTGTTACATACGCCTTGGGATCATGCGTGGGTGTTTGTCTTTACGACAAGGATAAAAAGATCGCAGGTATGGTACACGTTATGCTTCCGCTTAGTACGGAGGCAACAAACGGCGTGGATAACAAGCGCCGCTATGCGGATACAGGTATCAAGGAGCTTGTGGAGCTTATGACCCGCAACGGAGCTTCAAAGTTTGGATTGACTGCTAAGATCGCAGGAGGAGCTCAGATGTTTAAGGTCGCATCGTCAACCTTTAACATCGGGGAAAGAAATGTTGCAGCAGTAAAGAAAGTCCTGGCATCATACAATATAAGAATTATTGCGGAGGATACGGGTCTGGATTACGGACGTACCCAGTATTTCCATGCGGATACAGGTACAATGGAGATACGAGCCGCAGCCAAGGGAACAAAAACATTTTAGCATAAGGCTTAGCTCATTATACCGACTGTGCCGGCTTGCAGGATTTCTGATCCTGCGGGCAGTATCAGTGCGGCTTTGCAGCCATGCCGTGGACCTGGTTTTGTCCGGCGGCATAAATGGATATGCGGTGTCATGCCGCAGCGAAAGGAATAAGAATCAAACATGGCAGATAAAGAAAAGAAAAAAGGCATTATAGCTGAGTTCAAGGAATTTATTTCAAAAGGAAACGTTGTGGATATGGCTGTGGGCGTTATAATAGGAAGCGCATTTACGGCTATTGTAAATTCATTAGTAGCGGATATTTTTACTCCTATAATCGGAATTATAATAGGAGGTATTGATTTCGCCAGTCTGTCCTTCAAGATACCCGATACGGAGATCGACGGAAAGGTCATCACACAGGGTGCAGAGCTTACCTACGGAAACTTCATTCAGAGCATAATTACATTTCTGCTGACGGCGGTGTGTGTATTTATTTTTGTTAAGGTCATAAATGCAATAAGAAATAATGCACTGCTTAAAAAGAAGGAGGAAGAGAAGGCAGCTCCCGAACCTGAACCGGAGCCTCCTAAGCCTTCAAATGAGGAGCTTCTCCTCACAGAGATCCGGGACTTGCTTAAATCTCAGTACGGTGATGGAAAATCGGCGGAGAAAAAGAAATAAGACAGACATTGCATCCCGGACAATTATTTGACCGGGAATTATTTTTTATCTGTCAGCAAAAATGCTTACAGATCCCGCAGATAATTGTATATAATGATAAAATTCCTAAAAAATTTGCTTTATTTATTGACTTGTTCACGGGTGGATATGTTATACTATTCTTAAACTAAAATATGGACATTAGTCTGTTTTTGGATTTGGAATTAGCATATAGCGAAAAAAGGAATAGCTAATATTCCAGGGAAAGAGGAAAACGATATGGAAATCAAAAAGACTGTTAAAGGCAAGCTGCTGGCGAGGATCTTATCGGTAGTTATTGCCGGTATTGTTGTGATCGCCGTTTTAGGCGGTTATCTGAACTACCACAGCACTTTTGCAACGATCGAGACCACACTTTCGGAGCTTGCAGTTCAGACGAGCTTTCGTCTGAAGAACTACCTGGTTCGTTATATTTCGGTCGCTGAAGGCGCCGGTCTGGATGCGCGTATGGGAGAGGAAACCACTCTGGAAGAAAAGCTCGCATTTTTGCAGGAAAGAGCTGACGCCTACGGCTTTACAGAACGAGGTTATATTGACAAGGACGGTTGGGGATACGAAACTCTTGATGAAGTAATTGATTACAGACAAGACCACTGCTACATAAAAGGTATGAAAGACTTATCATTTGTGTTTGGTCCGCAGGACGTCAACGGAGTTCCGATCATATACTTCTGTGCTCCTATCAAAGAAGGCGGTACAAATAACGGCGAGCTTACAGGTGTCGTTTATTTCGGTATCGAGAGCACTATGTTCAATAAGATTATCAGTGAGATCAATGTTGGCGAATCCAGCACCACCTACATCATGGACGAAAATGGTACATATATCGCCTGCACCGATCACAAATACGTTGATGAGGAAATGAACAACGTCAATCACAGTCACAAGAACAACGCTGAGTATGACTGCCGCAGCGAGATCGAAAAAGAAGCAATTTCATTGACCGATGTAAACAGCACTGTATTCGGCAGTGTAAACGGCGGAGGTGTTTTCAGATATGTTGCTTACTCTCCCATCGAGGATACAGACGGCTGGGTAATCGGAATTACCACCGACGCCAATGAGTTTATGGGAGAAACCTCCTTTGCTGTAGTTATCACGGTTATTGTAGGTATCATTGTTATTGTGGCTGCGATCGGTATCTGTATTGTTACCGCAAACGGCATTGCAAACACGATAAAGAAAACAGTCGAGGTTATGAACGAGGTTTCTTTGGGAAATCTTAATGTCAGCGTTGAACACACGTCCGACGATGAAACAGGGCAGCTTGCGGATTCGATCAATAAGACAATAAAAGCAGTAAACGGTTATATTGGTGAAATTTCGCGTCTTTGTAAGGAGCTTGCAAGCGGTAACTTTGACATCCGCCGGCAGATCGAGTTCAGCGGCGATTTCGTGAGCATAATCGAATCGCTGAACAGCCTTGCTTTCGGACTGTCAGATACTATGCAGCAGATAGATGTTTCTGCTGAAGGCGTTAATCAGGGCGCTGCGCAAATTTCCAACGCAGCTTCGTCTCTTTCGTCGGGAACTACCGAACAGGCTTCCTCTATCCAGGAGCTTGCAGACATTATCTCAACGCTTAAAAATAAGGTCGACACTAACGCTCAGGATGCCGAAGAAGCTAACCAGAAAGCAAATCAGGCAGGCGAAAAGATGTCTCTTTCCAACAAGTATATGAATGAAATGGTTGCTGCAATGAACGATATTTCCGATAAGTCAAACAAGATCTCCAACATTGTCAAGACCATCGAGGATATTGCTTTTCAAACCAACATTCTTGCGCTCAACGCCGCTGTTGAGGCTGCGAGAGCAGGTGCAGCAGGAAAAGGATTTGCCGTTGTTGCAGACGAGGTCAGAAACCTTGCGTCCAAGTCGGCAGAAGCTTCTACCGATACTACTAAGCTCATTCAGCAAACCATTGAAGCAGTCGGAAGCGGTTCGCATATTGTTGAAGAGACTGCGAAGGCGCTTAACTCCTCCGTTGACGTTACAAATCAGACAATTGACCTTATCAACAACATCTGGACAGCTTCAACCGAGCAGGCAACGATGATCGAACAAGTGAATACGAGCGTAGGACAAATTTCCTCTGTTGTTCAGAACAACTCAGCTACCGCCGAGCAGTCCGCAGCATCCGCCGAGGAGCTCAGCAGTCAGGCAGCTGCGCTTAGCGAGCTTACAAGTAGATTTATTCTTAATACAAAGGAACGATAAGATCCTATTTGCAGATGTCCGAGGATTTTTGCAATTCAGACAATTTCCAATTTATATACCTCTTTTCTTGCCGTCGGGTGTAATTGATCCCGGCGGCAAATCTTTTCCGGCGGTTTGCTGATTATTTCTATTGACATTGACGGTGAAAGTGGTATAATTAAGATGAAGGACGTGAATGTATTGGAGCAGGCAAAAACACGTGACCATAAAATAGACATTACAGATATTGCAATATCAAAAATCAGTAGAGTTGATTTAAGTGATTTTTCCGAAGAACAATGTATAACTATGCAGGAAAAACACAAAGCATTGTTAAGAACCGCTCAGATGCAAAATGGCAGCAATGAGGTTTTGTTCATTGACGATTTGGAATTTACAAGCGAAGTTACAGTATTAGGAGATGAATTTAAAGTTTCTCCGGCTAAAAATCCTTTTGCTGTATCTGTAATCATTAACGCTGACAGACAAAGCTTGATTTATATGCACAATCACCCGAGTACAAATAATTTTTCTATTGGTGACATTGATACTTTTGTTTGTGAAAAGGCAATTAAAGTCATGTCTGTTGTTACTAATCAAGGTGATGTTTATATTATGAATAAGTTATCAACCTATAGTTATAATAACACTCGCAGCCTTCTTAATGATATTTATAATTCTTTTCCTGACGGTGAAATTGATGACAGAGAATTTGTAAGTATATTTCTCAAACGCTGCAAAGAAGGAGGTATAGAATATGCAAGATCAAGATAAAATTGTTTATGAGCTTGATGACAATTATAAAGGAAGAAAAGGGATCAAAGAAATGATCGACCGGATGATGAATACTGCGGAGGGCGGCAAGCTTGATGCTCACAGCAAAGAAGATATAAAAAAAATGGAAGAGCCGTTAAATAAAAAGAAAGAAAAACAATTAAAGGGAAAAGAAACCACTGGTAAGAAAATAATTGCATGATTTTAAAACCGCCAATAAAACGGCGGTTTTCTTGTATAAAAAATTTTTTTAAAAATGCAAGCACGACCCATCAAAACCGTACGTAATAAGTAAGACCGGTTTTATCCTAAAGGAAAGGAATGATCTTATGGACGACAGCACGATTATTGATCTGTTTTTTGAACGTTCGGAAAATGCCCTGCTGGAAACCAAAAAGAAATACAGCGGACTAATTATAAGCATAGCAATGCGTATTCTCGGAAACAAGCCGGACGCGGAGGAGTGCGAAAACGATACATACATGGGTGCGTGGAATACTATCCCTCCCCAGAAGCCAAGCAACCTCACTGCGTTTCTGGCTCGTATCGCAAGAAATCAGGCTATGAAAAAATACGAGTTTATCAATGCGGCGAAAAGAAATCCCAGGGCGATAGTGTCTCTGGACGAGCTGGGAGACTGTATTTCCGACGAGGGGGACAGCATACGCTACTCCGACGGAGTTCTTGCAGAGGCGATAAATTCATTTCTATCAGAGCTTAAGGAGGAGAACCGCAGGGTTTTCATGCTCCGGTACTGGTATTTTGCCGACATAAGCGAGATCTGCAAAAGATGCGGTATCTCAAAAAGCAAAGCGGAGTCCATGTTATTCCGCACAAGAAAAAAGCTGAAAAAATTTTTAGAGGAAAGGGGTCTGTAGAATGAATAAGAACGAGCTTAGACATATGATCTCCCTTGCGGATGAAAGATATATCGACGAAATTTTCACCGACAGGTTAAATAAAAAGAAGAATAAATTTCTTGCAAGCTTCGGGGCAGCAGCGGCAGTCATTGCATTGGTATGCGTGATAGGATTTATTTCCGGGAAAATAAATGAGGATGCGGATGATCTTGTTGCTGACACAACGACCGACAGCATACTTATTGACGAGCCGGTGGACTATAGTCAGTATTTCCTTAAAGAAAATCTGGGTATAGACGGTATTGCCATTGACGCCGGATGGATGACCTGTATGTTTGAAGCTGAGTACATAAAACAATTCATGCCATTTGATACAAGCAGTTACGATGACGGCGCAGTCAGTAAGATCTGTTTTGACTATAAGGACGAGGCAAAATATTATGGTATATCTCTGACCGGACCGAATGGCATAAGTGAAAATGCAAATAGGATCATTGGAATTACTGTGGGAAAAGAAGGCAGTATTTTATCCCTTGTTCCATACATTGATAAATGTACTCCCGTTGAACGCCTTGGAGTGGATGTTTACGGAGCGGAACATGATGCTAATTATGAGCTATATGGTTTCCCCAGCCGCTCTCTTATGTTTTCATGCGGCGGCAGAGACTATAGTATAGGCGCAATAAATATGACCTATGACGAGATCGGCATGATAATGGACAGCATTATCAAATATGGTATCCCTGTAGAAAATATTGAGCTGTCAGAAGCATTTGAAGTCAAATACGGAGATGTCAATGCAACGATCTCCCTTGCAGAAGCAAATACAATAGAACCCTTTGCAGGGTGCGTCCCACAGCTTGAAAGTATCGGAGATATGCAGCTCAGCGAAAATGTCTCCTACTTTGCAAGCAGAGACGAAGCACACCGGCTTGTCCCCGAGTATATTTACTACACATATTATAATGGCAAAAGCAAAGATATTTGTATCCAGTATTTTACGGAGGATTCGGACATCGAGCCGTCCGAAAAAACACTGCATATCGGCAATGTCACCCCCGGAATATTTGAGCATTATATGGAGGACGGCAATCTTTTCTGTACAATAGAGTACAATGCCTTCAAAGTAAATATATGGGCAAACAACTGCACGGACGATGAAATTTATATTTTTAAAAATGCATTAGTGGACGCAATAAATAATCTGGACGGACATATTAAAACTCTTTCCGAAGCAAATGAACTGGACGCCTTTGCAGGATTTATCCCTCAGCTTGACAATATCGGAGACATGACATTAACGAGCTGTCATTACGATAATTATCTGAACGGAGAAGAGGAGATCGTAATTCGCTATAATACTCCGGAGTACGATGATGAAGACGCAGGATTTATGAAATATCCCTATATTCAGGCTGTTTTTGAATCCGGAGGTATGCCGGCGTATACTTCGGATTATGTCAGACTTGAAGACCTGAAAATAAATGTAGTCCACGATCTTGCAGGTCTGTCATCAATAGAGGGATGCGTCAGCTACAATATTTCGGTAGACTGCGGAAGTGTCATGATAAGCATAAACGCAGTATGCACAACAGACGAAATGTGGACGTATCTCAGCGAGATCGCAAAGGCGTATGACGGCTCGGAGATAAATTACATCGGAGAGCATCCTCTTGAAAACAAGGAGGTCACTCTTGAATATGCAAATGAAGCGACAGCATTTTCAGGCTTTGTCCCTCAGGTGGAAAGTATAGGGGAAATGTCTGTCAGGGAGGTTCTTTACAGCGAGGTCGCAGTAGGAAATAAGATCGTAGGCAGCCATCTGCATATAGAATATGTACCTGATACATTTTTTGGTTATCCCTATATTATTGCAGAGTATCAGCTGTCCAATAATACCACAGGCAAGGATATAGTTACTATTGAGAAGCTTACAGAGGAGCTGGCGGAAACCTCGGCAGGGTTCTCCGTCGACCCGGAAGGTAATTTCTACACCTTCTCAGTTTTGTGCGGAGAGTTCTGTATAAATGTAACTGCAGAATGTACTGAGGAAACAATGAAAGAGTATATCCGGGAGTTAAAGAAATGCGCTTCTAAATATACTGCTCTTACCTTAGAGGAAGCTGCGGCAAGCGAGCTTACGGGAGGGTGTGTCCCAATGCTTGACAAAATAGGAGACATGACCCTTGCAGATGGCTACTGCCGCATTGTGGAGTATCCGGACGGCGAACAGCTTCTGAGGATCAAGTACATTAACAGAAGCTTCAAATATCAGAATGAGGATTACGATTACTACGGAAAATACATATCCGTGCTCTATGCAAAAAAGACCGGCACGATCACAGGAACTACAAGATTTGATGACATTGAGTTTCATGATGAAGATCGAATAGATCTTGAAGACAGCGGAGTATTTAAGTACAGGTTTACATTTGACTGCGGAGATTTCTACATCGGCGTAGAAGCCCTCTGTGATGAGCACGAAATGGGGGAGTATTTCAGAGCACTTAAAGCAGCAAATGCAGATCATAATATAATACACTCATGAAAACATCCTGGACAATGGTCGCTTTTATTTATATATATCCATCACAAAATACAAGAGGAGGATCAGCGCTGCCGCAGCAATGAGCAGATATTTTATCCCGATAATATGCGAATCATAAAAATCAGTTGCTGTTGTCATCGAAAAAAGATCAAATATTATCCTTCTGCCGAAAGCATAGTTTGCCGTATAATAGATCATGGGCGACATATATCCCACTATGACGCTTCTGCTGATACCGGCGAAGAAAAATCCCATCGCTCCTAAAAATAATCCGGAAGCAAAGCCGCCTATAAAATGACGGACTGTCACTGAGCTTTCACAAAGTCCCATTATATAGACAAATCCTCCGCAGAGCAGCCCGAGAAAAAATACCGAATATATCACTCTCAGAATGCATATCGCCTCGTAGGATGTCTTTTTCGAGCGGACTACATCCCTGATGTTTTCATCCCGCTCCGGATGGAAAACCGGGGTGAGCAGTATCACTCCAACAATGGGCATCACCATTTCAACGGGACGTGCAGACTGCACCTCGTTCAGCGCGGATATCCCCATCAGCAGCGTAAAAGCAATTATTATAAAGACCGCAGCCAGAAAATGCGGCAGAAAATTACGCCTTAGATTTACGCCCAGAATTTTTCCTAAGGTCTGAAAGCCCATTGAATACGCCCCTCCTTTTCATTTCGTAAATTATAACCGTCAAAGTCACAAGAACAACGGACAGTACCGTGAAAAATAATCGGTTGAAAATTATGCTTTTCATTTCCATAGCAAAAACATCCGATTTAAGCAGGTTGTTATGTCTCATCACAAGGGTGAAGGGCTTTATTTCCCCGGTAAGACCGCCCTCCGCGGCAAAAATGCTCATGAACCACCATGCTCCCTGTACGAATATCGCGATCATCCCGGACATGATCTCGGTGACTAACATTCCCACAGCAGTGGATATAAGTATATTCGGAACAAGCCAGTATGCCGCACATCTGAAAAAAGCGAAATTATCCAGAGCTTCACCCGGATAAATGCTTTTTACCTTAAAATAAGCAATTGCAGCCGTTATAATTATGGGGATCGCCATTACCGTCACAAGAGCAAGGAATCTTGTAAATACCAGTTTTCCGGAGGACACCTTCCGGGAATATACAAGCTGCTCCATGCCTGATTTTTTATCAAACCCAGCCAGAGCCGCCGCAACAAATACCGGAAGTATGGCAATATCTATTCCGATGTAATCGCAGTAAAGACGTGCATACGCCCCTGTTATTTTGTCATCGTACAGAAAGCGTTCATACTCAGCAAGGGCATCCTCGTAGGTTCTTGGAACAAGAGAGAAATTTCCCACAATAAATTCGTCTGAATATCTGGAGCCTCCCCCTATAATTTTGTCAGCCTCCCTCATAAGCTCCCGGAAGCGATCATATGTAAGGCTGTCGGGAATATTTATTTCCGGGATATTTGCTTCGACATATACAAATCCGTTGTTATCCCCCATAACATATCCAGCCTCCTGATAATCCTCAAAATTATCAAGCTCGTAGGCTGTCAGTCCGGAAAGCTCTGTTATGACCTCTGCTAACCGGAACTTTTTATTTTCACTCAGACGGACGTTTTTATAAAATCCGTATGGATATGCTGAAAAGCTTCCGGACAGATATTCTCCCACCAGACCTTCCGCTGCGTTTGGCATAAGTATTTCCGGGATCTCCCTTGCCACCGTTCCGTAATATTCGTCTGACGGACCTGGCTTTCTCAGAGGTTCTCCGCAGTCGTTATGGAACTGTGTAAAATACATTGCAAGGGTCACAGCAAAATAAATTATAAATGTCAGGGAGAATATAACTTTCTTACACTCTTTAAAAAACAGCATTATTCGTCACCTCCGGAAACGTCACAGCCCCTGCTGTAAAGACAGTACATATAAGCGTCCTCAGCGTTTGGTTCTGCGGGAACTGCCCCCTGCAAACCGGGATGGCCGTCTGAAATAATTCTCACGGTCGTGTAGTCGCTCTGCACTAACATTCCGGTGACGATGTAGTCCTTTTTTATCTGTGGGAGATATTTTTTCTCCGCATTTACAGTAAAGACCTTACCCTCTGCATTTTTTATCAGTTCGGAAACTGTGCCCTGCCAAAGAATTTCCCCGCTGTTCATTATCGCGATGTCCTCGCAGGTAGCTTCAATATCCCCCACTATGTGAGTGGACAGGATGACTATACGTTCCTCCGCAACTTCGCAGAGAAGATTCCGGAAGCGTATACGCTCTTCCGGGTCAAGTCCCGCGGTAGGCTCGTCCACGATAAGCACACGTGGGTCGTGAAGCAGAGCCTGGGCTATCCCCAGACGGCGTTTCATTCCTCCGGATAAAGCTCTGACCTTTTTATTTTTATGCTCGGTAAGGTTTACCCGTTTCAGAAGAAGCTCCATCCGCTTTTCCCTGAAAGACCTGCTCATTCCGGAAAGCGCTCCTAAATAATCAAGGGATTCCTCCACCGTCATCGAGGGATACATGGAAAAATCCTGCGGAAGATACCCGATAATGCTCCGTATGTCCTTTGCGTCCTCAATAGGGATACCGCATACATTGATAGTACCGCTTTTCTTGCAGTGGAGTGCGGCAAGAGTTTTCATGAGAGTGGTTTTTCCTGCGCCGTTCCGTCCCAGCAGACCGAACATTCCCTGCTCAATGGTGAGACTGACATTTCTCAGAGACTGCTTTTTTCCGTAAAACTTATTAACGCCTCTGATCTCAATTCTGTTATCCATATTATTGATCCTTTCAAAAAAATAATAATGTGATCATTTGGATCAACAGTGAGGGGATAAATTGTCATCCAGCGTATTATCTTTGTACTCTTACTGGGGAAAACCTTTCTTCAGAAAGGTTTTCCCCAGACCCCTTTCCAAAGACTTTGTCAATTTTTTCATATGGGGCTAAAGCCCCATATGAAAAAATAAATAAAGTTTTAGGGAGGGGGTTCGGGGGATGACCCTTTTTCAAAAGGGTCTCC
>JAFLUJ010000064.1 GCA_022511485.1 Oscillospiraceae bacterium
CTACGGTTTTGGCGGGATTAGTATTGAACGGCTTCCTGGGCGGCTGCGCCGCCACAACCTATACTATGTATAGGTTGAATCAAAACATTGACGAGTCAATGTTTTGATTCAGGAATAGTATAAATTGTTAGAAAGGCGGCTGATGTATGCTTGCTGTGAATTACTCTACTATACGGAAAAATTTTAAGACATATTGTGACGAAGCGTCTGACAATGGTGAAACCGTTATCATCACAAGGAAAAATGAAAAAAATGTTGTTATTATGAGCCTTGAACAGTATAATCAGATAATGAAAGCAGCACGCAATGCAGAATATCTTTCAATGATCGACAGGGCAATGGAACAGCTTGCTGCCGGTAAAGGTCAGCAGCATGAGCTGATAGAGGTAGACGATGATTAAGCTTTGGTCTGACAGGGCATGGGACGATTATTTGTACTGGCAAATGCAGGATAAAAAAACAGTAAAGAAGATAAATGACCTTATAAAAGATATTGAACGCAATGGCTTAAGCAATGGTATCGGACACCCTGAACCTTTGAAATACAGGAAAGCATGGAGCAGACACATAGATCATGGAAATCGTCTTATATATAACATTGTTGATGGTGAATTATGGATCATTTCCTGCAAAGGTCACTATGAGAACTAATGCAATATTGCCCTGCAAGACTTTGTCTCGCAGGGCAATTATTAAAAGTTTGATTCAGGATAAAAGCACCGCTTCGGAATACATAATAACGCCCACTCCGGAATTGGGATGGATATGGTCAAGCAGATATTTTCTTTCCGGAGCTTCGGTAAGCTTCCTTTGTATGTATGGATTTGCATTGATGAATCCCACATGATTTTCGTTACAGTATTTTCCCAAAGCTTCTGAATATTCATTATTCAGGGCTGTTTTTTCTTCGTATGTAAGATCACAATATTTGTCCGCATCTGTGGAATACCATGGAGCTATGAAAATAAATTCAGCAGAGGGATTTTTTCCAGAGAGCTTTATCATTAGCTCATCTATTACGCCGGTGTAGCTTTCAGGCGTCATTGCACACTCTTCTTCGTCCCGGTATCTCACGTCGTTAGTGCCGACAGCCACTACATAAAGATCAGCTTCCGGAATATATTCTGCATTTTCGTTTATATACGAGACTGTACAGCCTCCTGCCGAAAAATTATAAATATCCTTACGGTCTATGTATTCCTCTATAGGCTCATACCAGGGACAGCCTCCGTTTTTCGTCCCTTCGGTGAGACTGTCTCCCACAAAACATATGGAATCCGCTCTTTCAATTGCCTTATACAAAGTGCCGTTCTTCATTTCGTCAGTAAGCTCCAGACCTGTTGCTTTAACCCGGATAAATCCTGTCTCGTCAAAGTAGTATCTTTCGGTAACAGAATTTATATTCATTGTATGCCCGAACACTACGCTTGTAATAATGTCGTTTGCATCCTGCACCCTGACGAGGTCGTCCGTACTGAGCTGATTGCGAAGCTCTGTATTATTCACGATCTCATATATCGGTATGGCACGGAAGTTTCCGTCAGCAGTAGATTGCGTATAAAGCGGCACTATCCCTCCGCCTATGACCTGCTTGGTCGTGCGGTCTATATAAACGTCAATAAGCATACTTGTATCGCCCTGATTTTCCCGGTATATGTTTGCGAAATTTCCCGGACAGTAGGCTGTGAATACTGTTCGTCCGTTGTAATTCTCTATCAGGGCAGGCTCAACAACGTGGGGATGATCTCCAAGTATGATGTCCGCTCCGCACTCCTTGAATATATCAAACCACACCGTCTGCTCTTCATCCGGCTCATTTGAAAATTGTGTTCCAATATGGGGAAGCACGATTATCAGATCTGGATCAAGTCTTTTTGCTTCTTCAAAATCCCGCTCTACCGACGCTTTCAGCGCGTCAAACTGCTCGCCGGATGTTCCGGAAATTATAGAGGTAACATATGACAGATAGCCGTCTGTAAGTTCGCTGTTATAATAAAAATTACTTCCGTAGGTGTAGGACAGAACAGCCATTTTTATGCCCTCGCACTCCACCAGCTTGATATGGCTGCTTTCTTTTTCGGAAGCATTGCGGTATGAGCCTGTGTGATCCAGTCCGATACGGTCAAGAACGTCAAGTGTGCGGAGCGCTCCCTCCGGATCCTTATCAAGAACGTGATTATTTGCGGTAGTCACCAGGTCAAATCCGGCATTTTTCACCGCTTCGCCAAACTGGTCGGGAAAATTAAGACAAAGCCTTTTACCGTCTGCAAAGTTTCCGGAAGTATATGCTGCGGCTTCTCCTGCCATCGGACCTTCAAACACTCCTATAGCGTAATCGGCGGAGGAGATATATTTTTCTGCATATTCAAAGACA
The DNA here is from genome assembly GCA_022511485.1 of Oscillospiraceae bacterium. Classification (GTDB taxonomy): domain Bacteria; phylum Bacillota; class Clostridia; order Oscillospirales; family Ruminococcaceae; genus RGIG8773. The sequence continues at coordinate 2,375 of JAFLUJ010000064.1, forward strand.
GGAGAGAAGTCATATCCGTCGCCTGTATATCCCCGCTTGACCTGATCTTCGAGCAGTATCAGGTCTCCGGCAAATGTGAGCCTGAACGCTTTGTCAAAAGCGGACTTCTGTTCGCTGCTCATTACAGAATATATGATGTTGGGATCTTCCATCTCCTCCTGAGGTTCTTCGATATAGTAATAATCATCATCGTTATATGCTGTTCTTTTCATAAAGTCAAATCCAAGATCGTTATAATTGCCTGTGGCTATCATAAAGATAAAGCCTGAAGCAACAAGCAGTGCTGCAATCCTGGCAGCATTGAACCTGGTGTTTTTCTCCCCGGTGAATATTGACACTCCTGAATCTGCAAAGCTGTTCAGATATTTAGCAATAACATCGTTTCCCAAAGCAAAGCACAATGCAAAGGTACTCAGAATTGCCATGGATATAACAGCGCCAAGGCTCTGATCTGCCAGCATATCGCTCAGACAGATAGTAAGGGGACGGTGCAGAAGAAATACCCACAATGAATTTTGTCCGACCGCAGACAGAAACGGTATTTTTTTGTCCGGACTGATATTTCTCAAAGCATATATTGCCAGAAACGCAATAATGAACAATACTGCTCTGCTGAATGCCTTGATAGGTTCCATATAACCGAACATAGAAAGCTCATCATCTGTATATCCGAGAAAATTATATGCGGGAACAGCAACTGCTGCCGCTAATATTAGGGCAGCTATACCTTTTATCAGACGTTTGCTGTATGCCGTCCTGATAAGCTGATCACTTTTTTCGGTGGAAAGCTTATATCCGAACATATAGTATGGATAGAAAGCGATTATCCTTGCCACTGCAAAGTTATTGTTTATCGTTATGAAGAATCCTGAAAGGATAGCTATGACGATAAGCAGAAAATTTACCCTAGGGAGTTTTTCAATGTAGGGTGCAGTAAGCCTCCACACTACCAGCGCAAGCAGATACCAGTATGAATATTTTGGTACAAGCAGAGAAGTGAATCCAAATATAAATCCTGTTATACTGTTAAAAATGAAGTATAGAAACAACAGTCTGATTATCGCGGGAGCGCTTCGGGAACGCTCACTTTTCCCGAAATATCCGGACACGAATACAAACGCCGGCATATGGAACATATATATGTAATCAACTATACTGTTGACAGCTGTGAATTTATCCTGAAGCTGATATAAAATATGGGCAAAAACCATCAGCAGTATCAGCAGCCCTTTTATATTATCCCAATATGGACTTCTTTCTTTTATTTTCTCCATGTCAGTTTCCTCCGTTATCGTATTGATCTGTTTTCGGTATGTATATATTATATCATAATATATGAAAGATTTCAAGCACATATGGATTCTTTGACGATAGATTCTGTAGTGCTGCATCAGCGATAAAAGATAATTAACAATACCCGTTGATTTTTAGGAAAAAGTATAGTATAATTATATCAGAAATATTTTCAAGAAAGGATATGATATAATGGCAAAGATCAGCGAAAATTCCGTTTGGACAGATAAGAAAAGACCGGTTTTCGGACTTCCCATTTCCTTTACCAGATATATTCTGACCGAGAAAAAGCTCATCACAAGAAAAGGATTTCTTTCTATCACCGAGGACGAGGTGGAGCTGTACCGTGTCATTGATAAAAGTCTGAAGCTTCCTCTCGGACAGCGCATTTTCGGCTGCGGAACGGTCATAATAAACTGCCGTGATGCTGACACTCCCGTAAAAGAGATCATATCAATAAAGGATCCCCGCGGATTTATGGAGATACTTGAAAAGCACGTTGACATTCAGAGGGATAAATACCGTACCCGCGGCAGAGATATGATCGGCGCAGATATACATATGGATATGGACTGCGATCACGATGAGGATTAATTATGCTTGATTTTATCACCGAGAAAAAAGACTGCTGGGACTTCCTGCGGGAAACCGAGCTTCCCATTTTTATTTACGGAATGGGAGACGGAGCACTGAAAATCATGAGTGTATTCCGTCAGTACGGGATTCCAGTGGCAGGCTTTTTCGCAAGCGATGAATTTGTCCGTGGTCACACATTTGAAGGACACCTTGTGCATACACTGTCACAAATAGAATCCCTTATTGATGATTTTGTCATTGTTCTGGCGTTTGCAGCAGGTTATCAAAGTCTCTATAACAGGATAAACGAAATTGCGTCCCGGCATACACTTGTTGCTCCCGATGTTCCCGTTGCCGGGGATGGACTGTTCACCTATGACTACTGTCTTAAAAATGCGGAGAAAATTCAGGCGGTCTATGATATGCTTGCAGACGAAAAATCCAGACAGACTTATTCGGACGTTATAAATTTTAAGATCAGCGGAAAAATAGAATATCTGGATCGCTGCACCTCTCCCAGGGAGGAAATTTACGGAGAAATAATGCCTCCCTCTGATAATGAAATTTTCGTTGATCTGGGAGCGTATAACGGAGATACCGTTAATGAATTTATTTCCGCCTGTGGGGAAAAATACGAGCATATTTATGCATTTGAGCCTAATCCGAAAAATTTCCGCAGGCTGTCAAAAAGCTTTCCCGGAAATGAGAAAATTACTCTTTTCAATGCAGCGGCAGGAAGCGAAAAGGGAGTTACAAAAATCACTGCCAACGAGGGAAGAATGTCCCGTTCAGAGGCTTACGGAAAGACTGTGGAAATTTCCGTTCTTGCAGTGGACGAAGCTGTTCCCGGACAGGCAACAATAATAAAGCTTGATGTGGAGGGTGCAGAGCGGGAAGCGATCATGGGAGCAAAAAAACACATTGCCGGCGGAGCAAAAATTCTCTGTTCACTTTATCATAGAAACGAAGATATGTTTGAACTTCCCCTGCTTATTAAAAGTATTGATCCCGATCTGAAATTTTATATCAGACATCAGCTTTATATTCCGGCATGGGAAACAAATTTGTATGCAGTGCAAAAGGAATTTTAAAAAGTATTTGTCTATTTTTCGATTTAGGATTATTATAGGGGGACTTTGCAATGTCAAAATCAAGATGTGTAATTATGATAATATTGGGGATTTTACTGTCCGGACTTTCCATAGTAATGTTCGTGCATGATGCTGAATATATTTTCACAGGAAATACGGTGGATCTGAACGAAATACTGAAAAATAACGGGGAATTGCCAAGAGATAAGTTTGTTACTTTTACCTGCGAATTTCCTATTGACAATTATGCAGAAACACGGCAATATCTTAATGGGATCATTCCGCTGCCTTTTAAAACACAGCAATATGCAATGCTTGGTGATAACGGAATGATATTCTCTGCCGAAATCGGAAATAAAGCTAAAATTTCAGAAATGGATCAAGCAATAGAAACATTTTATGATGACGGGGAGGTTTCAGTCACATTAACAGGCAACCTTCAGATAAACAGTTCGGAAATGGATTCCTATCTGAAAGAATGCGTGGGATATATATTCGGTGATGATCCGGAATCATACGGATTTTTTCTTACTTCTTATGTTATTGATACAACCAAGACAAGATTGTCACAATCTCTGCTTTATACCTTTTTATTGGCAATAGGTGTGCTTGCCATTGTGATAAGTATCAGAACATTGAGAGGACGTACTGCATAAACCACCCTTTACATATTATCATCTTGTAACAAATTTCTTTATCCCGAATAAAATTAAAAGAAAAATAAATTTAATAATACAGGGTAAAATTAATTATACTTAGTAAAAACAAATGAAAGGACTCAGAAAATGAAACGCACAGAGCTGAAAAAATTATATGAAGACCCGCAGAAATTTCAGGAGATCATTACGGTCTGCGGCTGGGTAAGATCAATACGCATAAGCAAAGGTATCGCATTTATTTCAATTTCCGACGGAAGCTGTTTTCCGACCGTTCAGATAGTTGCGGAGGAAAGCAAGCTTGCGGATTTTGATACCGTATCAAGGCTTAATACGGGAGCGGCGATCTCCGTATCCGGAAAAGTAATTCTCACTCCGAATGCAAAACAAAGCTTTGAAATAAATGCGGATGACCTGACCGTTGAGGGAGCTTCCACATCCGATTATCCTCTGCAAAAAAAAGCACACTCCCTTGAATATCTGCGTACGATCTCCCATCTTCGTATGCGGACAAATACCTTTCAGGCAGTGTTTAAAATTCGCTCTGCTGCGGCACAGGCTATCCACAGATTTTTTGCGGAAAACGGATTTGTATATGCTCATACTCCAATAATTACTGCCAACGACTGCGAGGGTGCAGGAGAAATGTTCAGAGTGACAACACTCGACCTTGATAATATTCCCGGAGATGAAACCGGTGTGGATTTCTCGGAGGACTTTTTCGGGAAAAGCGCATCACTTACAGTTTCCGGACAGCTTGAAGGCGAATGTATGGCAATGGCTTTCGGAAAAATTTACACCTTCGGACCTACATTCCGCGCGGAAAGATCATACACTCCCAGACACGCAGCAGAGTTCTGGATGATCGAACCGGAAATCGCGTTCGCCGATTTGGAGGACGACATGGAGCTTGCGGAAAATATGCTTAAATATGTTCTGAACGCCCTCCTTGACCAGTGTTCTGCAGAGCTGGAATTTTGCAATAATTTTTATGATAAGGGACTGCTTGAAAGAATAAGATCGGTTGCATCTTCTGATTTTGCAAGATGTCCCTATACTCAGGCAATAAAACTTCTTGAAGAAAGCGGGGAAAAATTTGAGTATCCTGTTTTCTGGGGATGCGATCTTCAAACCGAACACGAAAGATTTTTAACGGAAAAAATATTTGGCAAGCCTGTTTTTGTTACCGACTATCCAAAGGAAATAAAAGCATTTTATATGAGAATAAACGACGACGGAAAAACCGTCGCAGCTGTTGATCTTCTTGTTCCGGGAGTGGGAGAGCTTATCGGCGGAAGTCAGAGAGAAGAGCGTCTCGATATTCTTGAAGCGAGGATGTCAGAGCTTGGACTTTCCATAGATGATTATAACTGGTATCTTGATCTTCGCCGTTACGGAGGTGCAAAGCACGCCGGTTTTGGTCTGGGATTTGAGAGACTTATAATGTATGTTACCGGAGTTTCAAATATCCGGGATGTTATACCGTTCCCCCGCACCGCAGGAAGTATTTATTAAAGCAAGAATAATGATAAGGATAATTCCAAATAATAATACTGATCCTCATTCAAAAAATAGACTTTATCTATTGATAAATAAAAAATCAGGATAGATAAGTAAACAAATAATTTTATGCAATTTAAAATTTATTTTCTAAATAATAAAAATTATTTTTAGAAAAATCTGAAAAAATTTTCGATAAGATATTGACAATCGTTTTAAAATTAGTTATAATATTTTTAGATAAGGTATTATTCGTAAATAATAACTTTGTACGCAAATCATTTTTATTTAATATTTTAAGGAGGACATTATTATGGCAAGACCAAAGAAATCTGTTCCTGCGGAAATTAAAGAAACTGCTGCCATCGCAGCTCCTGCTGCTGAGGAAGCAAAAAAAGAAACAGCTAAAAAACCTGCTGCTAAAAAAAGTGCTGCACCAAAGGCAGCTGATAAGAAGCCTGCTGCAAAGCGCGGCAGAAAGCCCGCTGCAGAAAAAAAACCTGCTGCTAAAAAAGCTACAGCTCCTAAGGCTTCGGAGGCAAAGGGTACAAGAAAACCAAAGGGACTTGCTTACAGTGATATTGTAGCTGCTGCAAAGAAGAAGATCCTTGCAGCTGACATCACTAAGATTAAGTATCCTATTGCAGCAAATGTTGAGCTTTCCGGTAAATTCATCGAGAATGAGGACAGCAACAACAGAAACATTTTCTACATTTTTATTGATCCCGACAAACAGGAAATTTCCGTTGAGCCCTACAGATATAACGATTATGATGTTACCATCAATGCGGATGCTGAGGAGCTTATGAGCGTTCTTAAGGGTAAGAAAAATATTTATGATGCTCTTTCTGAGGGTATCCATATCCACGGAAATACAAAGAAGTCTATCCTTCTTATCCATTCTGCATTCTGATCTCTGTAAAGAACAGACTAGGCTGTTGCAGCAGTTTAACTGGCGCAACAGCCTCTTTTTTTGAGATGTGACCGGAGGATCAACATGATTTTTTATACCAATCCTGATGAAAATTCAACCCGCACTACCGAACATGAAACCGCCTATAAGCTGTTATCATATGTACTGAAAAACTATTATAATATCAACTCTTTTAAAATCGAAAAAGGTGAGCATGGGAAACCATATCTTAAAGATATTCCGGAAATAAATTTTAACATAAGTCATTGCAAAGGACTTATTGTCTGCGGTATCTCAAAAAATGAAATAGGCGTTGATGCAGAATATTTCCGTAAATATAATGACAAGGTAATGAACAGGATTTTTTCGTCCTCGGAGCAGGAATATGTTTACTCCTCGGACGATCCCTGTGTGGATTTCTTCCGGATATGGACGCTTAAAGAATCCCTTGGAAAATATTTTGGTACCGGACTTTTTTCTGATCTGAAAAAGTATCCGTTTTATTTTGTTGACGGAGTACCATTCTGCGAAAAAACAAACGGAACAGTATTCACACAAAAAATACTGTATGAAAAATGGGTCGTAAGCGTCTGTGCTCACGACCCGGAAAATGAATTCATTTTTATTAATAAAACTTGTTTTTATTCTTATTGACAACGATAATAGTCACGACTACGCCTGCAATTACGACAGCGGCAACAACTACTATAATAAGGATCATTGTTATTCCTCCGCCTTCGCCCTGAGCTTCCGGTGCAGCAGTAGTAGCTGCTTCTGTTGCTTCGGTTTCCGGTGCTGGGGTAGTTTCTGCTTCGGTAGTTGCCTCTGTTGTTGCCTCTGTTGTGGTTACAGTGGTCTCTTCAACAACGGTGCAGTTTGAAATAGTAAATTTTGTTACTGTCATTACAACTCCGGTATCACCAATCCATACATTATCAACGCCTGAAAAATCTTCAGAACCATAAGCAGCTACCATAGACTCGTAATCAAAAGAAGCTGAGGTCTCGTCCCATTCAAAAGGCTGAATCTTTGCCCATATCTGAGGATCAGCAGTTGTGTAATTCTGTAAAATAAGCTCAACAGGAGCCATTGAATTAGTCCACTCTTTTTCCAGCTCAAATTCAACATAAACAACAGAATCCGGAGTTATTCTTCCGCAGTCAAACTGAATTTGATCTGCCGCCTCAGGAGTTCTGTAATAACATACCGATTGCCCCCATGCTCCGTTTGTTGCCTTGGCATTTTCCACTGAAAGCTCCACGTCCTCGGTCTCTGCGTAAGCACATACTGAAAATGCAATAGCTGTAATACAAGCTATTATTGATGTCAGAGCTATTTTTAATATCTTTCTCATAGCAATTACTCCTTCTTTTGAATATATCATAAACACATAATAATTTTACACCTTTTATTTATTGATGTCAATTGATATTCAAAAAAATTAACATAAGGTACAAATTTTATGTTCTGATAAAGTATTTCATTTGTTATTATGCTCAATCAATACCAGGACATATTACCTTAAATTACCTTACAATATCCTTTTACAATGGGAAACAATATATCTGAAAAAATTTTTCCGAAAAGGAGATGGATATTATGAATCCCGGACAGATAATTATCAAAGAGATCGACAGCCGTATCTCCAGACTCAACAAGCATTACTCCGACAAAAAGGATACAGACGGAAATCCATTCGGAGAGGTTCTTGCCGCTGAATCAAAGATCATAAACACCGCTCTTGCCAATGAGCTTCGCAGTCTGAAAGAGTTTGTGGAAACTAACATCGGCAGTTAAGGATCTGATGATTTATCCTTGAATCCCCAGCCGTCCAGTCCTGCCCGGCGCATTGCTCCGAAAAGGCGGTCGGAAAATCCCTTATCAATTTTGTCCCGTTCTGCAAGGAATTGTTTTGTCCGTTCCCTTGATGTGTGACCGTCAGCGGGACATTTTGATTTTACGATCTTAAGTCCATTGCGGTTTGCTGCGCTGCGTATCTGACGTTCCGGAGCAAAAACAAGTGGTCTTATAAGGACAAGATCTTTCCGTGAGAGATAATTTTTCGGCGCAAAACAGCCAAGCCGTCCCTCGTTGAAAAGATTCATTACGAAGGTCTCCACCACGTCCTCGTAATTATGACCCAGAGCCACCTTGTTGCATCCTGCCGCCTTTGCTTCATTGTGGAGAGCTCCTCGTCTCATTCTGGCGCAGAGACTGCATGGATTTGTCTCGTGGCGTATATCAAAAACTATTTCTCCGATGTGGGTATCTACCAGTCTGTACTCTATTCCAAGCTCATCACACATCTCACGGACGGAGGAATAATCTCCCGGAACTCCGCCGAACCGGGGATCAAGAGTTATCGCCACAACATCATATTGTATGCCGATAAAGCTTCTGAGCATAACAAGACCTTTCAGAAGCACAAGACTGTCCTTGCCGCCGGATACTCCGACGGCAATTTTGTCTCCGTCCTCGATCATGTCAAATTCATCTATTGCTCTCCGCATATAACCAAGTATTTTCTGCATGAGACACCTTATTTCTGGAGCGTTCCGTGGGAAAGGGCTGTAAGATATGCATTGATGAAGCCGTCCAGATCGCCGTCCATTACTGCCCCGATGTTTCCGTTTTCAAAGCCTGTGCGGTGATCCTTTGCAAGAGTATAGGGCATGAAAACATAGGAACGTATCTGTGCACCCCAGGCGATCTCCTTCTGTACGCCCTTGATGTCCTCAATTTTTTCAAGATGCTCCCGCTCTTTGATCTCCACCAGCTTTGACATAAGCATTTTCATAGCGTAGTCCTTATTCTGGTACTGGCTTCGCTGTGTCTGACAGGAAACCACTATTCCGGTAGGAAGGTGAGTAAGACGCACCGCAGAAGAGGTCTTGTTTACCTTCTGACCTCCTGCACCGCTGGCACGGTAGAAGTCTATTTCCAGATCCTCGGGACGTATTTCGATATTTGTATCCGCCTCGCTCATTTCCGGCATAACTTCAAGGGAAGCAAAGGAAGTATGACGGCGTCCGGAGCTGTCAAAGGGAGACACGCGCACAAGTCTGTGTACGCCTGTTTCGGATTTCAGAAATCCGTAAGCGTTTATGCCTTCCACAAGGATAGACGCGGATTTCAGTCCTGCCTCGTCGCCGTCCAGATAGTCAAGAGTTGTCACCTTGAAGCCGTGGCTTTCCGCCCACATATTGTACATACGGAAAAGCATTTCCGCCCAGTCCTGAGCCTCCGTACCGCCTGCTCCGGCGTGGAATGTCAGGATAGCGTTCTTCTCGTCATATTCTCCGGTAAGCAGCGTGGTAAGCTTCATTGCTTCAAGCTCTTTTGTGAAGCGGTCAGCATCACGCTTGATCTCCATGGCGGTTTCCTCGTCGTCTTCCTCCTCCATAGCAAGCTCGATCATAGTGAGGGCGTCCTCTAATTTTTCGTTGAGCTTGTTGAAGCTTTCTATTGTGGATTCGTTGTGCTTGATGGTCTGCATGACCTTCTGGGAGTTCTCCAGATCGTCCCAGAAGCCTTCCTTTCCGGATTCCTCCTGCAAACGGGCGATCTCCTCCTTGGCTTTATCGATGTTAAGTATCTCATAAAGCTCTTTCATGTCCTTTTTGTAGCCTTCGAGCTCAACCCGCAGCTCATCTAATAACAGCATTTAAATGCTCCTTTCTGTTTCAGGTATTATCATCATAATTTTGACAACGATCATAATTTTTAAATTGTAACAATACTTTTTAATTATACCACAGATTTACAGATTAATCAATCCCAGATTTTTATTTTTATGATGCAAAATGCTTAATAAGTTAAATCATAATTTAGCGGAGAAGTTTTTCAATTTTGCGCTTTTGCGCAAAATTGTCTAGCTGGTCGAGCTGAGCCCAGCTCGCGGGGTCGAGGGGCGAGCAGCCCCTTGTCTTCGCGACCCAGAGCGCGAAACTCCTTTTGCTCTAAAACGGAGAGTGGGGTGAGAAACGCGACA
>JAFLUJ010000065.1 GCA_022511485.1 Oscillospiraceae bacterium
CTATATCCGGTATATCCGGAGCTTGAAGCTGAATTTCCGGAGGATGTCTTGCTGCCCATCTGGTCAAGCAGGGAGGTAAGGTCTATCATCATAGTGCCGCCCTCGCCGGATACTACTGTGGGAAGCTTGCCGTCCCATTTTTCTATATAGTTGCTGATGATGATCTCAGGAGTGAGCTGTTCTGATTTCAGTCTGTATGCCTCTGCCTCGGCTTCCGCTTTGGCAACGGTCTGCTCTGCCTCTACCCGGATACGCTGTAAGTCCTGCTCCGCCTTGAGAGCGTTCTGCTGAGCGGTCTGCTTTGCTTCGATGGCTGCATTGTACTCGGCAGTAAATTCAAAGCCGGTGATGTTGAATATCTGGATGTCAATTCCGTAATCGCTTATTTTTGCCCGGAGAAGATCCATCATCTGATCGCTTACGCTCTGACGGTTCGTTATAAGCTCCTCAGCGGTAAATTTTGCAGTGACAGCTTTAACGCACTCAATGACTGCCGGAGTTATAATTACCGATTCGTAATCCATGCCGATGTTTTTATACACACTGGCAGAATAGGAGTTAAGTACCTTGTAGTTTACCACAATAGTTGATGTAACAGTCTGGAGATCCTTTGACGCTGAGGAAGCGTTGGAAACCTCTGCTTTTTGTACCCTGTTGTCGATCAGAATGATATTCTGAACAAAGGGTATCTTGAAATGAAGTCCCTCCTGAAGAACATTTTCCGAGACCTTTCCAAAGGTTGTGATAACTCCCGAATGTCCTGCCGATACGGTAGTAAAGGAATTAAGTGCCACCAGCAGCAGGATAAAAAGGATTACCACTGTGATAATGATTTTCTGTATTTTTCCGCCATTGGCGTCGATAACAACGCCGTCTGTGTTTTTAGCCATTAAATATCGCTCCTTTCGATATTGTCTTAAATAATTAATTTTGTACTCGTGTCCGTATGTCACCATTTATTGATGAAGTATGCAGCGATCTGCCCGTGGGGGCTTCCCCGCCTTGTTAATTTGTAACCGCATAAAAGCAAGTATGTTTCCGTGTTCGTATGTTACTTTTTATTTATGAAGTACGCAACGGTCTGCCCGCAGGGGCTTCCCTGTTAGAAAGCAAGGGTGTCACTGCCGATACTTTCGTCATCATCGCTGTCATCGTCAAAGCAGTTATATTCATCGGTGGTGATATTCCTGCGAGTGCAGCTCTTTACCAGAGCAACAATGCTGACTATCAGCGCAATAAGAGCGATGACCGCAGACGCTATGGATACAATAAAGCAAACAATTCTTAAATTTTTCATAATTGACAGTCCTTTCATTATATTTATTTGTCCTCAAGCTCTTTAAGTGCCTTAAGCTCTTCCTTGTCGATCCTTATTTTTCCGTCCCTTATTATTGTGACCTCGCTTTTGTCAAGAGTAACAGCCGGGTCGTCAGATTTCTCCGGCTTGACCTTAAGCTTTCCTGTGAGCAGGTTGACCTCCTCAACGTAGCCGTTAAAATTGGGAGCTTTAACGTATGCTCCAACCTTGGGAGTGTTTTTCATAAGATACTCATAGGAATCCTGTTCATATTTGAGACAGCACATCAATCTGCCGCAGGTACCGGAGATTTTTGTGGGATTCAGGGATAATCCCTGCTCCTTAGCCATTTTGATGGAAACCGGCTGGAACTCCCCAAGAAAGCCCTTGCAGCAGAATTCCCGTCCGCATATGCCAAGTCCTCCGAGAATTTTTGATTCGTCACGGACGCCTATCTGCCGCAGCTCGATACGGGTACGGAAAACCGAAGCCAGATCCTTTACCAGCTCACGGAAGTCCACGCGGGTCTCCGCAGTAAAATAGAACAGCAGCTTGTTGTTGTCGAAGGTGCATTCAACGTCCACCAGCTTCATGTTGAGCTTGTGGGCGAGAATTTTTTCCTGACATATCTTGAAGGCGTTTTCCTCCTTGACCTTGTTCTGTTCAATGGTCTTCATGTCCTGATTGTTTACGGGACGTATTATAGGCTTAAGAGGAGCGGTTATTTTTTCGTCCTCAACCATTTTGTTAGGCATTACTACCTCTCCGCACTCTACGCCGCGAGCTGTCTCAACGATAACAAGCGTACCTTCGTCAAGCTTCAGACCCTTTGGTGAGAAATAGTAGACCTTTCCTGCGCTTTTAAAGCGCACTCCGATTATTTCTGTCATATTCAAATCCTTTCTATTGCTTATCCGGACGAATATTGCTGTGTCCGGTCAATTATTTATTGACGCCGCAAAAGCGGACATTTCCGGGGAAACATTGATCGTTCCTCCGCAGCGGGCGATGGTTTTGTTCAAAGCCTCATGGAGAGCCTCCGCCCTGCGCCTGCTTATAGTCCGGGAGAGCCTTTCCGCCCCCTCCGGGTCGCAGCCGATGGGATGGGATGTACCAAGCCTGAGGATACAGGCATCCCGGACGACCTTGTCCACAAGCTCAAGGACGCGGCGTATCCTGCCTCTGTCCTCGCCGATACCGCTGAGAGCCGTAAGAAGCTCATATTCATTGCTTTCCGTTATCGCCGCGATTATTTTTTTGCAGTGGAGAACGTTTTCTGCTGTCTCTCCACCCGCAAGATAATCCATGCAGCTTCCGATATTTCCATGGAAATGCTTTACAGCATCCTCGATCTGTTCAGGAGTGTAAGCTCCTGTATCCGCAAGAGCGGCGCGGCAGTCATCTTCGGAACATTCCGGAATACCTATGGTAATGACCCTTGACAGTATCGTAGGGAGAAATACTCCTCTGTTTACAGCGGTAAAGATGAAGTATGCGCTTTCGGGAGGCTCTTCAATAAGCTTGAGCATAAGATTCTGAGTTGATTCTTCTATGCTTTCGCAGTCGGTGAAAATGTATATCTTGGCTTCGCAGTCATTGGGAGCGACATAAGCGTCCGAGCATATTTCACGTATAGTCTCTCTGTTGTAGATCATTTTCTTTCCTGACTTTTCCGGCTTTATTACGTCCGGGTGTGTTCCGGACAGTATCCGTTTGCAGTGCCGGCACTCTCCGCAGGCGTTTCCCGCCTCGCACAGCAGCGTCATGGCGATATAGTCAGCAAAGAATTTTTTTCCCACGCCCCGCTCGCCGGTGAGAAGTATGCTGCGGGCGAATCTTCCGGTGCGTTTCATTGCTTCTACCGAAGCAGCAGGGGAGTCCTTTGAATACAGCTTCATACCTTTTCAAACCGTTCTACGTCGGTGACAAAGATGGTCGCTCCGCCTACAACTACCTCGACTGGATAGCCTGCGCTCTGCATTTCGCTTCCTATGTTGGCAGCTGGCATGAACTGCTTTCTTCTGCGGGAACGCTCTTTGATTATTTCGATTATCTCGTCTACGTTTTCATCGTCGGCACAGATCATGAATGTGGTGTTTCCGGACATGAGAAATCCGCCTGTTGAGGCAAGCTTTGTAGTGAAAAATCCTGCCTTGGTAAGCGCCGAGGAAACGTCATGGCTGTCGTCATTATTGATAATGGCATAAATGAGTTTCATATATGGTCTCCTTTTTTAGTTATTAATACAAGCTATTTGTACATCTGTCTAATATTTATAGACTGTCATAGTCTATATTCAATTCTTTCGCAAATTCCTCAATGGGCATGGGTTCGCTATCATCAGCCTCTGATTCTGCTATCATCTGTAATTCCCATTCATCTGGCTCTACTTCTTCAATATCGGATTTAACATATTCTTGTAAAAGCATTAAAAGACCTCCAAGACAATATTAAAAGCCTTTATATTCATTTTACCACATTTACAGAAAAAATGCTATACATTTTTAAAATTTTAATGACATTTTCGTCAATGATCTCTCCTGCTGCCACCGCAGGCACACATGGAGGACATACAGTGACCGATTCTGCGGCGATCCTGCCGAGAGATCTTTCGGTGGGAATACTTTCACTATCGGAGAAAAACGCCTTTCTTGGGGACATCGCCCGCTCCGGTCCGGAAGCTTCAAACAGGGGAGGTTCAATAAATATCCTTGGCATACGGACATTCCGGAGAGCTGCTTCCGCTTTGGAGAGATCTTCCTCTGTATTGGAGGGGGAAAACATCATAACCACATGAGCTGCGTCAGCGTATTCCGGTTCGATACCGCCATCACGAAGCTGATCTGCCAGCTCGTATCCGGTAAGACCGCAGGGAAGGGCGTATATCGAAAGCTTTAACGGCTCTCCCGGACAGATGGTATATACGCTCCCAAGACGCTCCTTCATAGCGTCAAGAGCTTCAATTGTATTTTTCAGACGAGCAGGGAAGTCCTCTGCAAGATATTTGTTGCACAAGTCCATGCTTGCCATGATAAGATAGCTGGGACTGGTGCTTCCGAAAAGGGACATATATCGCTTTGCGTTCCCTATGTATTTTTCGTTTCCTATATGGAGGTAAGCTCCTCCCGTCAGAACAGGCAGGGTCTTGTGGGCAGAATCGCAGCACATATCCGCTCCCAGAGTGATAGGGTGGAGGGATTTCTCCAGAAATGCAAGATACGCTCCATGAGCGTTGTCAACAAGCAGGGGAAGTCCTGCGCTGTGGCAGACCTCTGCAATAGCTTTTATGTCGGCGATCTGTCCGAGATAATCCGGGGAGGTGATAAAAACGCAGGATGGCTTTTTTTCTGTATACTCTTCAATAGCCTCCCTGACTGCTTCCGGGGTTATTTTACCTGAGACTGCCGAGCCGTTCTGATACTCCGGATATATCCAGCAGGGCTCGAGGTCAAGGAGGACACAGGCGTTTATCACTGATCGGTGGGAATTCCTGCCGCAGATGAAAGAACCTCCGGTCTTGCAGACTGCCGTCAGCATAGTCTGGATACAAAGTGTAGAGCCTCCCGCAGAAAAAAAAGTTGTTTTCGTCCCGAACAGAGCGGAGGCGTTTTTTTCGCTTTCGGATATTATCCCGTTCGCTTCAAAAAGGGAGTCCGCCCCTTTTATTTCGGTAATGTCGTATCTGAAAGCGTCTCCGAAGCCGCAGTCAAAGGGGGAGCGTCCCTTGTGTCCCGGCATATGGGCTCTGACAGTGACGCTTTCACTGTATTTTTTAAGGAAATCATAGATGGGAGTGTTCATATTTATTGCTTCTTTCTTATATTAATACATTATAAATTATATCAGAAGCTTTAAGGAACTGTCAAGAGCGAGGTAAATTATCATTATATTATTACCCCCAAAAAATCGTAAGCATAGTGTAAAGCAATAGGTATTGTAATGTCATTACGTTTATATGTAATAAAACAAAATACAATATGTGATATAAATGTTTCGATCAGATTAGGAACTGCGTATGCTAAATAATTCAAAGACACATTATTATGAACAAACATCTGAAACGGAATATGCATAAAAGCAAAAAGCAATGCACCGATTATAAATATCACATACTTATTAAATTTAAAACCAAATAAATAATTTTGTATCAGTCCTCTGAACATAATTTCTTCTATAGCAGCAATATAAAAAAGATAATAAAGCATTTGCTTTAAGACTTCATAAAAAGCAAGGTTGCTGAATGCCCAAATGACTATAAAAGTTACTACTATTATAATTATAGATATTATAAGGTTTATCTTTATTTTTTCTTTTCCGAAACCTAAATTATAAATATTTTTATCTTTTATCAGAGCAATCAAAATACATACTGCAAATAATGAGCAATATATAATATTCATACCGTATGTAATTCCTTTTTTATACAATACTCCTGCTAAAAATAATCCCGTCCAAAATATGCAATAGTAAATTATTGCTATAAAGCCATATGATTTATTCTTTGACTGATACATATTTTATTTTCCTCACAAATCCAGATTTATCAACCTTACTTTGCTCTTTTTGTGACAATAAAAGTTGCTGCATAAAAGACGATATACAATCCGCAGCCTAACAAGATCGAACACCAATTCATGCGGGAATATATCAAACTAACATATTGGTCTAAAGGAGTAAGAAGAATCGCTAATGCAATTGAAAAAATCATGCCGCTGACAGAGCAAATAAAAATTTCTTTCTTCTTGTAGTATGCTAATATGTATTGATAAAACCGGGTGGCATACATCCAAATTGCAAATACTAAAAGGGCGTGAGTTCCTCTTTCCGCAAATCGACCTTTTAATACAAAGGTAAATAAAATCGTAAAAATCACTATCCCTATCAATGGAGATAAATTAATTATCATAGATATAGGCTTAATGATTTTGGCTGTTCGCTCTTCCGGACAATACTTTCTTGATCTCCAGCTTATAATCCCCCAATATATTGCTAAAACAAATATTAATATTATACTCAACATTTTTTATTTATCCTTTCTTATATCATAATTATTTGCATATGATAGCCAAAAGCCGTTTATAGTTGTCCGTTCCCGCTATGCTGTCTGCGTTGTCGTAGTATTCCTGAGTGAAATGATTATTGCTTGGCACATCCTCCAACAGCAGGAAATCTGTATCCGAGGAGTATCCATTGTCAATAAACACCCGGATAAATTCAAGCTCTGTATCCGTCACTGCATCATCGTTGTAAAGAACTGCCCAGACCGCTTTCCCGAACACATTTGAAAAATAATCACGGGGTCTTTTTAATTCAGTGGAGGCGTTATTTTCAAACATCATCTCAGCAATTTTTACATCGTCCTCAGTAATGCTGCGTTCTACACAGATGTTAAGATAATAGTCCATGCTGGTGGATACATAAGCCATATGGTCGTATCTTTCGGGATTATCAAATATTGCGCCATGCTCCAGAGCAAGCCTGACTACATCTGCGCTTCCAACCTGAAGCCCGATGTCCAGGACACTGTACCGGTTGCTGTCGTGCCAGAAAACAAGACGGCTGTCTTTATCAAGAAGCTCTTCTAGCGCTTTGATGGAGTCCGGGTCGGGATTCTCGGCATAGGACCACATTGCGGAAACGTCTCGTGAGCGCACATATTCTGTGTCTCCGTCCGGATGGGTCACCATCCAGAAGATCGACTGGAATGCAAAATACAATACAAATGCTATTATAGGTGCGGCGAACAGTATCCCAAGCACAAGAAATACCGTTCCGGCTTTTTTCAATTTTTTGCTGTCTTTTAGCTTTCCCACAATTTTCAGTACTATCGCCAGACTGAAAAACAATGTCATCGTAGAAATATGAATTATAAATATAACAACAAAAGCAGTTGCAAATACCATTCCCATAAACGCCATAATATTTCCCCCTTTTAGAGCCTGCTTAGTATCTTGAGATTGTCAGATTTGCCGCAAGGATGGCGATTGAAAGATGCTAAACAGGCTCTTAGATTTAAAATCCCTTATTCTTTAACCCTTCTACAATGCGGAGGTAAAATTCAGTTATGTCCTCCGCCACGTTGTTCCCGTTATTCAAGGAGACCCGGCTTCTCCGCATATCCACCTCGTCGCAGTGGGAAATACCCCGTCTGCCGCTGCCACGGTATACTCCCATGAAGTTTTTCCACTTCACAGCCCGGGGTGCAAGGAGACCGTCGTTCTCCCCCTCGAAATGATTTACCACCAGCCATGGGATACACATGGTCATATCCGAGGTCATTTTATCCATGACAAATCCATAGCTCTGGTAGTACACATCCGGATGGTCGGGATTTTCCCTGTTGAAGCTTTCCGCCGAGGATGTCCTGAACATATCCACTGCCGCGTAGGTGTCCGGGGATTTGTCCCCCAGTATGCGAAACCACAAGTCCACCGCCTTACAGCCAAGCCTGACCGCAGGCTCGGTGTGTTTAAGAAGCTTGTCAACGGTCAGAGAGCCGTTATGTGGCGTTGAAAGAGTAGTGAGGGAAGCGACTTTATCCCCGTATCCCATTGTGGAGATAAGATACCGGGCTTCCAGTCCTCCCTTGGAGTGGGCGATGATATTCAGCTTTTCCGCTCCGCTTTCTGCCAGCGCCTTGTTGAAGGAGCTTTCTATCTGGCGGGCATTGCTTTCCACAGAGCCGTTGCTGTCCTGCCAGCCGAAAAAGACCCGCGCTCCGTTTTTCTCCAAAGCCTTGGGGATACGTCCCCAATAGCTTATGTGTTTGCCGTCCCTGAATCCCATTCCATGGATAAGCAGGATGGGATATTTTGTATCCGCTCTCATTTTATGACCTCCCTTAGTCAGATCTTATGGTTGAACTAATATACCACAGCCTTTGACTTATTATATCACAAAATTTAATAATTGTCAATATCTAATATTATATAAAATATAATATATAAGAATTAAAATAAGAGGCAAAAGCTTAGCTTCTGCCTCTATATTGATAATTAATAGTTTTAGTCCTCATCGTATGCTGTTAAAGCTGCCTCTAAAGCATCAGCGAGGGTAATACCTGCAACCGGAAGACCAACCAGTACAGCACTTTTAACATCTTCTTTTGTTGCGCCGTTTTCTTTTGCAGACTTAACATGAAAATTCAGACCGCTTGTCATACGGATTGCAGAAAGCACAGCTATATAGGCTAATTCGTGAGTCTTTTTATCCAATGTGCTTGACTGAGCCTGCTGCATCACCATATCCATATATGCTTTGCCTGTTCCGTCCGTTTCCTCCATAAATAATCTGAAACTCTTTGTTACCTGTTTCATAAACATCCTCCTTGAATAATTTTATGAAACAAGTATAACACATATAAACTGACAACAGTATGTCATATTTGAACAGAATAGTTAGGAGCTTCCTTTGTGATGTAAATATCATGTGGGTGGGATTCTTTCAGACCCGCACCTGTGATCTTAACGAACTGAGCCTTTTCGTGGAGCTGCTCTATAGTTTCGCAGCCGCAGTATCCCATACCGGAGCGGATACCTCCTACAAGCTGGAAGATGGCGTCGGAAACAGTTCCCTTGTAAGGAACACGTCCTTCAACTCCCTCGGGAACAAGCTTCTTGCTGTTCTCCTGGAAGTATCTGTCCTTTGAGCCGCAAGCCATAGCTCCGAGAGAGCCCATGCCGCGGTATACCTTGAAGCGTCTGCCCTGGAAAATTTCCTCCTCGCCGGGAGCTTCGTCACAGCCGGCAAGCAGAGAGCCAAGCATAACAACGTTTGCTCCGGCAGCAAGAGCCTTTACAATGTCTCCGGAATATTTTATACCGCCGTCTGCGATAACGGGGATATTGTGCTTAGCTGCAACACAGGCAACGTCGTAGACCGCTGTGATCTGGGGGACGCCGATACCTGCAACAACACGGGTGGTACAGATAGAGCCGGGTCCTATGCCGACCTTGAGACAGTCTGCTCCTGCGTCAATGAGAGCCTTTGCAGCTTCGGCAGTGGCGATATTTCCTGCAATGACCGGGGTATTTGGGAATTCCTTTTTTACGTCTCTTACAGCGTTGATGATGTTGATGTTGTGTCCGTGAGCGGAATCCAGTACAAGGACGTCTGCCTGCGCTTCGATAAGAGCAGCAGCGCGTTCCATCATGTTTGCAGCTACTCCGATAGCAGCGCCGCAGAGAAGTCTGCCGGACTTGTCACGTGCGGACTCAGGATACTGTACTGCTTTTTCGATGTCCTTTATTGTGATAAGACCCTTAAGGGTGCCGTTGTCGTCCACAATGGGAAGCTTCTCGATCTTATGATGCATGAGTATCTCCTGTGCTGCGGCAAGGTCTGTTCCTACGGGAGCGGTAACAAGATTTTCCCTTGTCATAACGTCTCCGATGGGAGTGTTGAAATCCGTCAGGAAGCGCAGGTCGCGGTTTGTGAGTATTCCCACCAGCTTGCCTTCCTTGTCAACAACAGGCACGCCGGATATTCTGTATTTTCCCATAAGCTCGTCAGCCTCGGAAACGAGCCTGTCAGCAGTAAGAGAAAAGGGATTCACGATAACTCCGTTTTCAGAACGCTTTACCTTGTCCACCTCGTCTGCCTGACGTTCTATGGACATATTCTTATGTATTATGCCGATGCCTCCCTCACGGGCGATGGCAATAGCCATTTTTGCTTCTGTAACGGTATCCATAGCGGAAGTAATAATAGGTGTGTTCAGTGTTATGTCCCCTGCCAGTCTTGTTTGCAGCTTTACCATGTTGGGGGTGCAGTTTGATTCTGCGGGAATGAGAAGTACATCGTCGAATGTCAGACCCTCTTTGACAAACTTGCTTGAGTAATTAGTTTCCAGCATAAAAATTACCTCCTTGAAAATTTAGCTCCTGTTAACTTCTGCGTATATTCTAATTATACTATTTTTCAATCAAAATGTATAGACTTTGTCTATACATTTTGATTCCACCGCAAAGCAGTGGGGCGGCAATGCCGCCGAAAAAGCCGTTCAATACTAATTTTATCAAAACCTATGGTTTTGATAGCCGCATGTGCAGGCGGCTTTATCAATAGACAAAGTCTATTGATAAAATTAGTATTATCATACCATTTTGCGGCGAAATAGTCAAGAGAATTTTGGTTATTTCGTTATAGAAATAATTGTCACAATCTGTATTTTTTTTGTGCATTTAGCCATTGCCTTAATTTTGTGTGATACATCGGATAAAAAACAGACTGCTGCAACATCTGAAAATGGCGCAGCAGTCATGACAAAAAGCTATTTGATTTTCCCGCTTTCTTTAAGAAGCCTGTATAGTGTGGGCTCAAATGAAAATTCCCTCATAAGCCTTTCCGCTTCGGACAGATACGGCTCACGCTTGGGAGAGTGGTTTCCCTTTCTGACCGCACGTATAAGAATATTTTTCGGAGTGTGTTCAAAGTCAATAAACTCCAGAAGCTGTGTTTTATAGCCGCAGTATTCAAGGAGATCCGCTCTTATAGCGTCGGTACAGAGAGCGGCAACACGCTCCTTTATTATGCCGTATCTTGTGAGTATCCCGAAATTGTCCGATCTCATCTGACCGCCCAGCTCATGCTGACAGCAGGGGACAGAGAATATCATGTCCGCCTCCCGCATTACCGCATTGTGCAGAGCGAAATCCGTTGCGGTGTCACAGGCATGGAGAGTGACTACCATATCCACCTTTCCGGACACTGACGCGCTTTCAATATCTCCGCGTTCAAATGACAGGTTTTTGTATCCGTATTTTCGTGCGGCGGCATTGCATTTTTCAATGACGTCCGCTTTCAGGTCAAGACCCAGCATCCGGACGTCAATACCGCGGATTTCCGTAAAGTAATGATACAGAACAAAGGTCAGGTAGGATTTCCCGCAGCCGAAATCAACGATATTGAGCGGTCTGTCAGGAAGCTTCCTTTCCCGCACTGCGTCATCAATTATCTCCGCAAAGCGGTTGATCTGACGGAACTTGTCATACATGGGTTTTGCGACCCTGCCGTCCTTTGTGAATACTCCCATATCCACAAGTGCCGGAAAAGGCTTATCCTCGGGGATAATATAATTTTTCTTCCGGTCATGTCCGGTATCAACAGCAGGAGCATATGCTGTTATGCGTTTTTTAGAAAAAAGCAGCTTTCCCTTTTTGGATACCGACAATGCATACTCGTCAGACTGTCCCCAGGCGTTGAGCTGCCTCCAGCCGCTGCGGATAAGATCTTCGCATCTGTTCATAGCCTGACCGCTGTCCAGATTTTCGTGGAAGACCTGCTTTTCGGTGTACTTTTCAAGCTGATAGCCTTTTTCCTTTTTTACAGCGCATATCCTGCGGAACTCCGAATCCTTTGGGGGCTTGCTTAAAACGATTTTCGAGGGGGCGTCCCCGAAAATCGTTTCCAGATGTTTATTCAATTCTTCCATATTACTTATTTGGATTTTGCAAGAGCTTTCAGTGCAAGAGCCTTGTCCACATTGCCGTCTACCTTAAGCTTTCCGGTAAAAAAAGCCTGGATAGCGTCCTGCTTGCCATTGATGATCTTATGGAGCAGGTCGTAAGAACAGATTATTGCGCAGTCTCTGTCGTGGTAATCGTAAGGCTCTACGGACAGCTTTCCTCCCTTGTACTCGGCATAGAAGGTGCCCGATCCCTCGCCTGTGAGATCAAACTGGATAGCGAAATCTCCGTCCAGCTTTGAAACATCCGCCTGCATGAAAAGCTCTTTCAGGCTGTTAAAGTTCTCCTCAAAAGTCATCATTGTAAATCTTCCTTTCAGTTTTGTATAGGAGAATTATAGCATATTTTTGACCGGCAGTCAAGTAGGAGGAAAGATAAATTCGTCAAATAACCTTGCTATATCCGCTGTCCGTACTTGACAATTTTGAAAAAAAATGGTATACTTAAGGCAACACCGCACAACTACCGCCTGACAGCTTTGCACGTCATATACTTGC
>JAFLUJ010000006.1 GCA_022511485.1 Oscillospiraceae bacterium
ACGACAGTGCTTCTCTCTGTTATCTCCCTTACTATTGCTATCATTAAAGGCAATAAGAAAAAGTAAGGCAGACGAGAAAAACAGCCGCCCAGTTCTCCAAAACGTGGCGGTTGTTTTTCTGAATAACCAAAACAATTAAGGGAGCAGCCGTTCATCGGTATGCCCTTTTATATTTACAGTATACACTATCCATCCCCTTTTGTCAAGGGGGTATATAAAAAACAAGGCAGAAACTCCCGTTTCTGCAACAAAAAAGTTGACTTATGGAAAAATATGTAGTAAAATATATGTAGGGCGTGCCTGACGGGGACGGTTCTTCCTTGCATTATGACAGTTAAGATATGACCCATGACTAATGCAAAGGAGGTAGATAACTATGGTTACATATGAAGAACTCTTTTTGTTCGTGACTATGATCACTGGAATTATCTCCCTTATTTATACGATCACTCGTAAAAAATAAGGTAGAAAGAAAACAACCGCCCATCTCTCCAAAAGTGCGGTTGCTTTTGTAACCACGCAAGGGGGAAACCGTCTTTAAATGGTACGCCCTTTTATATTTACAGTATACACTATCCATCCCATTTTGTCAAGGGGGTTAGTATAAAAATCCCCATTACTAAAAACCACCAAAAAAACGGACAAGATTTGTTCAAAAAGCTGATTTTTCAAAATCAGTATTAATTTTACTTTTTTCCTGCCGATATATATTGTGAAGGGTCACACATATCCGTCCATATTTTTATCAATTTTTTTTAGGAAAAAGCTATAAAAATTATTGACAAATAAAGAAAAACGTGGTATAATTTATCTCGAATAAATGAATTTTTGGATAAAATAACTTTTTCCTATACCTATATCTGTTGTGAGGTGTTTAAGCGTTGGGAACGTCCAATTATAAAATAATTCCCCAGGAAAATTATCACGGTGAAGTGACAATTGGCAAGAATAAACAGAAAGTACGCTGCTATACACCCGACCAGATGAAGAAAATGTATCCCAATGATGACTTCAATCTTGCAGGTGAGACGCGGTACAAAAACAAGGAGGATATGATAGCTTCCCTTGCGGTGGGCGATGAAAATTTCGTCGTATCCAATCCCGGGTCTAACAAAAAGCTGATATATAAAACAAGCGGTTATGTAACTGTTGCCGATGATACATATGTGGCTATACTCACAAACCGCTTTCTGTTCCTTATAATTTTATTCCTTATTCTGGCAGGAGTAATAGCGGCAGTGGCTATTGCAATAAACCTGCTGCTTACCCCTGTTGAGGAACCCCCCCCTGTTAACCCCGCGCCTGAACCTGAACCTATGGCAACGCCTATTGAAGATGACGACACCGCCAAGGATCGTAAGGAAGCAAGCAGAGGCAGCGGTTCTATCAGACTGCAATACACTTTGGAAGCCACTCTTCATCTGTCTGAAGGCAGCATAGATATGTCCTACAAAAACCCGGGAATGTCAAATCAGAATGCTGTGCTTTCGCTTTACATCGTCTCCGGGGATACGGAAGTCCTTATTGCAGAATCCGGGGCTATTGAGCCGGGCTATGAGCTTACCCATATGGGCTTTATTGAAAATTCCGCTGTGCTCAGCCCGGGTAAATATAAAGGCAGATATTCGGTGTTCTATTATGACCCGGATACCGGTGAAAGAGCAATGATCTCTCCAAGTATGGAAGATGTGGTTATTGAGGTTGTTGAATAAAGCAAGGCTTTTATCAGATTGTTTATGCAGTGCTGACAAAGGCAGCATTGCATATTACAATAAATTTTATAAAATTTATTACACAAGGAGGAAATTTCCTATGAAGAAATTATTTGCAGGCGCTGCTGCAGCTGCTCTTGCACTTAGCATGAGCACAACTGCTTTCGCTGCTGCTGAACCCACAGAAATTCCGTTTGACGGTGAAGACGACACAACTATCGCAAACATGACAGGTGAGGGTGTTACAGCACAAATTCCTGTTACAGCTACTGTTTCAGGCGCATCCGGTGCAAAAGAAAAAGTATACGCACTTGACATTGAATGGACAGGTTTTGCATACACATTTGAATTTGATGAGATTAGTGGTGAAGCACCAAAAGCAGCAGTATGGGATCCTGAGGAGCATGAGTATACTGCTAACGCTTCGCAGGCTTCTAAGCTTTCCGGTACATGGGCGCAGGATGATACAAAGGGTGAGGAGTCTACTATTTCTTTCTTGAACCACTCTAATGCTAAAATAAATGTTAAAGCTGCTCTGGACGAGACCTTAGAGACTTTTGGCTTCTATTTTGATGAAGATACAGTTAACCTCGAAAGTGCAGAAGGTATTGCTAAGGAGACAGAAGATGGTCTCAACTCAGGTAAGTTGACTATGACTGCTCCTGCAACCGGTACAAAAGGCAATACACCTCCGGCTGTAAACGGCGAAGTAAATATCGGTACTGTAACCCTTACAATCAAGGATGCTGATGCATAAGCATCAATTCTACATACCTGCCGTAATAACGGCATAGGTTAAAAAAACATATTACCGTTATGTTGCCTGTAGCCCGTAGGGGTATGGCTGCCTTTGAACATAACGGTATGTTTTTTTATAAAACCCCTTGACAAAAGGGGTTGGATGGTGTATAATGTAAATATAAAAGGGCACGCCGATGAACGGTTGCTCCCTAAATGTTTTTAGTTATTGAAAAAATAACCACCAGGTCGGGAAAACATGGGCGGTTATTTTTGTTTGTCTGCCTTACTTTTTGCGACAAAAAGCTCCTCCAAATGGGGGAGCTTTTTGTTTTTAGTGATAAACTTCTTTTAATTCGTCGGGGGCATTTTGTATGCACCAATCATTGAGAACTCCTTAGCTAAGATATTTTTTGATTATTTCCTCGGATACTTCATCTGCTCTCATTTTTTCGGCTATGGATATGCGTTCTTCTGCTCTGCCTTCTGCTATGCCTTCTGCTCTGCCTTCTGCTCTGCCTTCTGCTCTGCCCTCTGCTCTGCCCTCTCTTTTAGCAGCAGCAAGCATGGAGGTTTGATCGTGCATTGCCTTTTCTCTCATGCGAATCTCCTCTTTTGTGCGTTCGTCTGCGCTCATTGTATAGATCGCCTGTACTGCTTTTTCTACTGCGGGTACTCCGATATTCTCCAACATAGCAAATTCCTCCTTTGTTTCGGCTTTTAAAAATTGAAGCCATAGCTTTTTACGATCGTTTTTGTCAAGCTCACCCTTGACCTTCTTCAGCTCAAAGAAGTGCAGCTCTATTTTATCAGTAAGCCTGTTATTGTGCTCCACATCCCAGACTTCAAACTTTGAATGGAAATCATCATGATCCTTAAAAGCAACGTAGTCCATGAAATTGATGGATATACAGGGACACAGATTTGAATAATCCTCTCCCTCATCAAGCTGGGAGGAAAACTGCTTTGAATTGTACAGATATGCTCTTTCTTTAAAGTGTATATCATAGTACGTCTGCATTTCTGCATTTACAAGCTGATTTCCTATAGTCATATTAAGGTCAAGTCGATAGTATTTTTCGTTTATATGCTTGGGGTTGATCTCAGGATTTTTGACTATAACATTATGTAACTGCTCCGGCGGAATGTCCAGAATATCCGACAGCAGCGCTTCAAGGATGTCCTTGTTTTTCTCGTCGGCAAAAAGCATTTTGAATACGATGTCCAGCTTTGCCGATATGAATTTTTCTGCCATGAACATTCCCCCGACATGATGTTTTCTAATCATATTATATCATATCCAATAAAATAAGTCAACTAAGTGTGCAGCCTTTCTTTTTCATCTGAGTATTGATTTTTTGGAAAACTCATGGTATAATGGTAGTAACAGAAGTGGTTATTTTTTCTGCCTTACTTTCTAAGTTTTACCGTATATGTAAGGGAGATAATATACAGGAGGAATATATGGAAACCAGGCAAAAAAGGATACTTATCGTTCTCGGCGTGCTTTTAGGGCTGGCAATAATAGCAATTATCATTGCGGCAATGAACCGCCCCGTTCAGAGAGCAGAGTTCACCCCGCCGCCCATGGAAGAAAACGCCGTAGCAGGAGTGCCGGAGGACGTGAATGAAATGATGATGTACACCAAAGCTCCCGTAACAGAGGATTTTACTATTGCTCTCTGCGGCGTTCCAACCATAACCTACGACGGACAAATGCGGGTGTATTTCACCAATGATGAAACCAATGAATTTATGATACGTGCGATTATTCTGGCTGCGGACGGAAAGACACAGCTTGGCGAATCGGGACTGTTAAAGCCGGGGGAATATGTTGAATATATCCACATTGACCAGGTTCCAAAATACGGGGAAGAACTGGTTCTCAGAGTGCAGTCCTTCGAGGAAAAAACCTATTTCAGCAGGGGCGCTTTCAATATGAATATAAAGGTATTTATACTCATAGATGAAAACGGCTGGCAGGTAGAAGGCGCATTTGACCACCTGCAAACACAAGACCCCGGAGACGGTGCAGGCACGGATAGTGCAGACACACCCGCAGCATAACCTATTAGTGATAAACTTTTTGTGCGGTCATCGGAGGTCAAAATGTATAATTGAATGATCTGTTCGTATAATATCCCCTAAAAGGAGATGTTTTTATGAGCATATCAAAACAGCAATATGACGCCATGGTCAAGAAAGCCTCGCCAAACTCCAAAAGCTATATGGACATACCAAAAGCATTTGTTATCGGCGGACTTATCTGCTGCATCGGACAGGGTATCCATGACATTTACGTCAGAAGCGTGGGACTGGACGAAAAATCCGCCGCCATCTGGACATCCGTCACTCTGGTGCTTATAAGTGCGATCCTGACCGGCTTCGGACTGTACGAAAAGATCGCCAAGCACGGCGGAGCGGGAACTCTCGTGCCAATAACCGGCTTCGCAAACGCAGTGACCTCACCTGCTCTGGAATTTCAGGCGGAGGGCTTTGTCCTGGGCGTGGGAGCGAAGATATTCGCCATCGCCGGACCTGTGATCCTGTACGGAACGGCAGCTTCGGTCATCTACGGACTTATTTATTATTTCTTTCTTAGAGGTTAGCAAGGCAGAGAATAGCAAGGCGACGCCCTGCACGATTATCTACCCCCACCCTTAGTAAATTCAAAAGATTCAGATCACAAAGCCCCCTATCAAGGGGGCGGCAAGGCTGTGTCTTTACCCTTACTGTCAGGAAATTTCAGCGGTAAGGGTATTTTTTATTGATCGATTTGCAGCCTCTGTTTCAGCGCTTCCTGCAAAACGGCGGAAAAGTTGATATTTGCCTGTTCTGCTCTGTCATTTAACCAGGCAGGGATCGTCAGCGTTTTTTTCACCGATCTTTCAAAATGCTTTTTAGCGTATTCCGCCACATCAACAGCTACCATATTGACAAAAGCGCTTTCATATTCATCATATTCAGCATTTATGTCTATATTTCCGATTTCAGAAGGAACGGCAACACTTTCGCCGTCCTTCTTTGCAGAATAAAGAAATCCAGCAAGACAGTCCACCGCCATTTCCATAGCATTTTCAAGGGTGTCTCCGCAGGTAGAAAGATGGTCAAGATCAGGGAAGATCACACTATAGCCTCCCTCTTTTTCCTTATAGAAGCAAGCCGGATAAATAGATAACATATACATCACTCCTATTATATAACTATGTGCAGCTCCGAGTCATTTTAAACCCGCCTGCTTTAATATCGAATTTACAGTACCTTTAGGAATATCACCTTTATGATTTGGTACAGTTACTTTACCGCTTTTATTTGGGTGGATATAATGAAAATGCGACCCTACACAGCTTTTCAATATCCAGCCATCATCTGAAAGCTGCTTTTCTATTTCCTTGAATGTCATGTAACTTCCTCCTGCATTTAATTATATAATAAAACACGTATTGTGTCAATACGTGTTTTATGGTTTGTTAATCATCCTTAAGATAAGTAATGCCAACAACAGTAACGTTGTCGTTGCTTCCGTTTGTAATCGCCCTTTCCGCCATATCTGCAAGACGCTTGGGAAGCCTCTTGGGTTCGGCGAGACTATCCTCTATCTCTCCCAGTGTAAGACTGTCGGAAAGTCCGTCACTGCAGATCAGGATAATATCTCCGTGTACAAGACCTCCCTCTATTACGGAGATCTGCGGCATGGGATCTTCCATCTGATTTCCCAGCACCGGGAAGATAACGTTTTTCTGAGCGTGTCCAAGCCTCTCCTCGGGAGTGATGTGTCCCTGCTCGTAAAGCATCTGCACAAGGGACTGATCCCGGGAAAGCTGTCTTGCTTTTCCGCCCCGGTAGAGATACATACGGGAATCTCCCACATTTATCATAAGAGCTCGTCCGTCCTCCTCAACTGCCAGAGCGCAGAGAGTGGTCTGCATATTGGCTGTATTATGCTTTGAGCCGTATTTTTGCAGCGTATAATGTATATCAAGGATCCTTTCCTCATAATCTATCTTCGGAGATGGCTTTATCGCTGCAAGAAGCTCCAGAGCCATTTTCGATGCTACCTCTCCGGAAGCCTCGCCCGCCACGCCGTCGGCAACGGCAGCAATGACCGGAGCTTTTTCGCTGCTCTCCGTTCCTCCGTCCATAGTGACTGTTTTTCCTATCAGAAAAGCGTCCTCATTATGATCGCAGACAGCGCCTTTATCGGTAATACCACAGCAATATAACAATTTGAGTTCACATCCTTAAACGATCCCGTACAGAAACCAATATTTATCTAATATACATTATAACTCCATGCCGGATATTTTTCAATGAATTATTTGTAAAAAGCAGGCAGAAATTTTTCGGAGAACTTCCCTTAAAAAGCACCTCCGGCAAAAGCAACAAAGCAGCAGGGTTGAATTTGTTTAAAAGAGAGATTTTTAAAAAAGGTATTAATTATGGAAAATTCCTGCCGATATATATATCAGAGGGGTGTATGCCCGTCGGTATGTCAGCTTCCGGAATGCTTCCGGGTGTCTATGCGCAGGGCTTCCGGGATTTTTGGATGCGGCATATATATTTTACATAAGGAGGTTTGCATATGAATCTGGTTGATTCTATCGCTCAGATGTCCATGGACATGAGCGCTATACGATTCCAGCACGATCTGGGTCTGACCATGATGAAAAAGGCAATGGAGACATCCGCCGATCTTGCGAACAATCTTATTGACATGTTGGATTCCGTGCCTAAGTTTGCAGGCGACAACGGAACACTGCTTGACGTAAGAGCGTAAAAATGCCGCGCAAGGATCGTCGCACAAGCTCTTGTAAGCGTTGGGCGGCAAAGGCGTAAGCTGTTCTTTGTGCAGCGTTGGCAAGCGCAGGCATACAGGGCTTTGAGTTGGGGAACACATAAATGTATGCTGAATAACAGGAGCAGGAGGGCGATCCCTCCTGCTCCTGTGTTATGTCACTGCTCAATTGTAATGCCATTGCAGCTGCATCTTATATTCAGCTCATGGCAGATCTTTTCCGGACGGCAGGGCTTTTCCTGGTAACAGGACTCTTCCTGATGACAAGGCTTTTCCGGACGGCATGGTCTTTCCTGATAACAGGGCTCTTCCTGATGACAAGGCTTTTCCGGACGGCATGGCTTCTCCGGTTTCGGAGGATACGGGTGAGGCTGTACATCAAGGAGACTGAAAATGAAGGTCGCACCGTTTGAACAGTCTCTGCGGCACTGTACCCGCTTGGTCTGCGATCTGGGAGAAAACTTAGGAGGACCGGAAACAGTCACCGAGTATACTCCCTCACAGGGAAGCGTAAAATATGCAGAGCTTCCTCCCTGAACCTTGCCTGCTGCTGCGGGAGTTCCGTCACTGCATCGGATCTCAATATCAAAATACTGCTCCTCAAAATAGCAGGGTGTAAAGCCGTACTCTACAGCTACGGAAAAACCGCACGTGCAGCGGTCAGTCATAACTATCATTCCTTTCTGCTTTTATCTTTACGGACTTGGGCACACCGGAGCACGGCAGTGCCCTCTGACCGACAATACATTATATGCCGGCACCCCCTTAGATGTTAGAGAATCAGAAGACAGAGGATAGAATACAGAAAACATAATTCTTCCTGCTTCTATCCTCTGTCCTCTGCCCCTCTATCTTCTAATATGCACAAATATAATATCATAACTCTGTCGCATATTTAAAAATCTGTAAAAATGCCTTGCTTACTGTTGACATTCCTTGAAAAAGGGTGTATTATTATAGTAGGTATTTCCCGCCCTGTTGGCATTACCTTCTGTGCGGGTATTTCATTTCAAAGGCAATGCCGCGGCAGCTCCGCGGAGAAATGGACTGAAAGCTTATGTATTTCGGCAGTGTTAAGTTTTTTAAACATCTTATATATACTATCTTTTTCGGCTGGCTCGCTCTGGCGACGTTTTTATCCATATTTTTCGGGGTGCGTTATTTCC
Source organism: Oscillospiraceae bacterium (assembly GCA_022511485.1). Taxonomy (GTDB): domain Bacteria; phylum Bacillota; class Clostridia; order Oscillospirales; family Ruminococcaceae; genus RGIG8773. Next base: position 8,412 of record JAFLUJ010000006.1, read on the forward strand.
TTGAGACAAAAGAAAACAACGATGCCGGCAAAACCGCTTTGGAAAATAATATCCCGGATGGTACAAGCCTTGAAAGACTGTTTCTTATCATGACAGCTCAGGGCTACTCCTCGGAAGAAATAATGCAGCTCATTGAAGATGAAGACAAGGAAGCTTTTGAAAGCTTTGTGAAGGATTATATACAAAACAATCCCGATCTTATCCCTGAAACAGACAGCGTGGCAGAGGCTTACACTCCGGTAGTGGATAATTCGGCAGCATATACCAAGCTTTATCCCGACCTTTATGTAGAAGATCCCACAACCGGCTTTCAGGACGATGACGGTACTATCTATCTGACCTTTGATGACGGTCCTTCGGAAAACACATGGGATATTTTGTATATCCTCAGAAGATATGACATAAAAGCTACCTTCTTTTTCTGCGGCGGCTGGAACGAACGAACTCAGGAGCTTATGAAAGCTGTGGCGGATGATGGACATACTATAGGTATACATTCTATCTCCCACGACTATGAGAAGATATACGAAAGCGTAGAAAGCTATCTGGAGGATTTCTACGATACATACAACTGCATTTATGAAGCGACCGGAGTAAAGCCAAGATATTTCCGCTTTCCCGGAGGCTCTATAAATAATTACAACCGCTTTGTATATATGCAGATAATTGCCGAAATGACCCGCCGTGGATTTGTTTACTACGACTGGAACGTCAGCGGCGAGGACGCTGCTCACGGCGCTACATGGTCAAGTATATATGAAAATATCATGACAGGCATAAACAACAATACCTCCGACAGAGCAATAGTTCTTCTTCATGATGCAGCAGACAAGATAAATACTGTCTATGTGCTGGAGGACGTCATCGACAAGCTGCTTGACGATGGCTACCACTTCGGACAGATAGATGACACTGTAAGACCGGTCATATTTGATTACGTGGATTAACGGGAGTCTGGAGATCGGGCGGGGTCCGCTGTTTATGGCAGGCAGGGCTGACATCCGTTATTTATGGTAGAACCAGCATCCGCTGTTTATGCGGTGCTGTCTGAGATAAAAACAAACAAAAATATAAAAAGAACAGGAGCGTTAAAAATGAGCTTAAAGGACAATTTCAACCAAGCGGTAAAAGAGATCCTCAGAAAGGACGGTCTTGTGGGAGACGATCTTTCCAAGGAGTCAAAGAAAAAATCCGAACTGGACAGATACATTGATTCTCCCCGGGCAGATATGCCTGCACAGGAGGAGCAGTTCGTTTCAGAACAGATGACGCCTGAATACGAGCCGGAGCCCATTGTTCCCGACATTTCCGCTGCGGAAGCAACAGAGCCCGAGCCTGCAGCCAGTCCTTATGTTCAGAATGCCCAGGCGTCACAATTCGGAACAAGACCTTCTTATCCCCAGGGTGATCCCTTCGGAGGCGCATCCGGGGGCTACCAGGGCGGTGCAGCAGGAGGTTATTCCGGAAGTGCGGGAGGATTTCCCGGCAGTGCAGGAGGATTCTCAGGAAGCGCAGGAGGCTTCCCCGGCAGCGGAACAGGCGGTTACCCCGGAAGCGCAGGAGGCTATCCCGGCGGAACAGGCGGCTATCCGGGCAGTGCGGGAGGATACCCCGGAAGCGGTTCGGGCGGTTATCCCGGAAATGCAGGCGGATACCCCGGCAGTACATCAGGATATATGGGAGGACTTCCCCCTGTACCTCCGATGCCTCCTATCGGCGGAGGCGGAGGCGGCGGAGACGTCCCCTATTATGAGACTGAGGAGACCACTGTCATTTCGCGTAACACCCTCATCACAGGAGATATACGCTCCTTTGCCAACGTCAATATTGACGGCAGCGTAAAGGGAAATATAAAGATCACAAAAAATATCAACATTACCGGAAAGGTAGTAGGAGATGTCGAGTGCAGCAACTCTGTTATGACTGGAGCTTCCATGCAGGGAAGCATTGCCTCCAAGGGACAGGTGCAGCTTGACCGCGATACTATCCTGCTGGGAGATATTTCTGCTCAGTATCTTGACCTTAACGGAAAGATCAAGGGTAATGTTGACATCGGAGGAAAAGCAGAGTTCAAGACCGACGCGATTGTTATGGGAAATATCACTGCATCCACCATCACCGTTCTGGACGGTGCGACCATTCAGGGTTATGTAAATACTACTTTCCTTCAGGAAACTACTTCTACGATCTTCCCCGATGCTATTGCAGTAAGCGACTAAGGGTCAGGAACAGCGCATAATTATAGTATAAAGACAAACCGCACAAGGAAAGTCTGACGGATCTGTGCGGAATTGCCTGAATTCCGGCTTTAACAGGAGGCTTGAAAATGTCCGAAAATGGATATATACCCCGGTTTGAAAGGGATCTGCAAAATGCAGAGGGAGACCTCAGCGCTCTGGCGGAAAAAAGATTGGCGCAGGTGGGTATCCCCAGAGGAAGCAAAAGCAGCTCTGCCATAGGTACGATACGTGATGATAATACTCCTGCTGCCCAGGCAGCGGCAGCAGAAGTATCTCTCGAAGACGAGCTTCCGGATATTGACTTTGTTTACGGCAATGATGATTATGATCCCACTGCAAGAGTGAAAATAGATCCCTATAAGGCTGTTCTCGAAGATGTCGGCGAGCCAAGAAGGGTAAGACTGGAGGATATGCGCACTCCCAGAAATGCATCATCGGAAACTCTGAGGGCACAGATGATGGAATTCGACATGGCAAATGAAGTCCTGGGAGGCTCCATGCTCAATGAAATGTCCGAGACCTACGGAAGGAAGAAAACCTCTCAGGAGATCGCCGGCAAGGAAATACTTGACCGCAACGAAAAGGAAGCTCTGAGAAACCGTCTTAAAGAGGAGATGGGCACCAGACCCCAGGGCTTCAACCAGAGAAGAAGCCTTGAAATGTACCACAAGCTCATGGACGAGCAGGATGCCAAGGAAGCACAGCGCGGATTCTTCATGCTTCTTATACTGGCGGCTCTTGGCTGGGGAGCGGCAGCACTTGAACATTTCCTTGACCTGAATCCGGACGGTTCGGTCACAAGAATTTATATGGATTATCTCCCTCTGGCAACAGCAGGATTTTCGATAATTATGCTTTTCAAAGCAAAATTTTTCAAGATACTTTCGGCGATCTATTTCATTGCAAATACAGCTGCTCTGTTAGGTCCGGGTCTGATGGTCTATGTTATGGATGCATCAAACCGGGCAGGAGAAAGTGACTTTATTATAAAGCTCACTATGTATGTGCTGGCAGTAATCTTCAGTGTTGTAATATTTATCAGACTTCTGAAAGATCATACCATCGCCGCATACTACTCCTACTCCAAACGTGGCAGAAGTTAGCAAGGCTGAGCCTTGAGGCATATCGTTGCGTACTCTTCTCGTAAGAGCAGCATACGAACACGGAAAGTCACTTTCCAAAGTACAGCTGCTAAAATACAAGGCTGAACCTTGACCCATGCCGTACTTACGAATAATCATTGCGAAAAAATAGTCGTTACATTGTTCATTTGTAACGACTATTTTTTATACTGTTCCTGAGCCAAAATATAGAACACAACGCAACTGTTGTTAACGAAATTTGTAACCTTCAGTTGATTGAATTATCCGGTAAACTGCGGTATAATATTTTGAAGGGGTGTCGTATTTGTATATGATGCGAATATATGACCTTATCTTTATTGACAAAGGAGAATAATTCCGGATGGATTCAATTGTTATTACAGGTCTTACTAAAAAATACAAGGATATTACAGCCGTGAACGGTCTTGACCTGACAGTACATAAGGGCGAACTTTTTTCCCTTCTTGGTGTGAACGGCGCAGGAAAAACCACTACCATAAAAATGCTTTCCTGTCTTACCGAACCCACAAGCGGCGATGCTGTTCTTAACGGGAAAAGTATTGTAAGGGAAAAACAGGATGTAAAGTCACTGATCGCAGTCTCTCCGCAGGAAACGGCTGTTGCACCCAATCTTTCCGTAAAGGAAAATCTGGAGCTTATGGCAGGAGTTCACGGATTTCCCTCCGATAAAACAAAAGAAAAAGTTTCGGAAATGATAGAGCGTTTCAGTCTTGGGGAAATAACCGAAAAAAGAGCAGGAAAGCTTTCCGGAGGCTGGCAGAGAAGGCTCAGCATTGCAATGGCGCTTATTTCCGAACCTCAGATACTTTTTCTTGATGAACCTACCCTGGGTCTGGACGTTATTGCAAGAAGCGAGCTTTGGGACGTCATTTCCGCCCTTAAAGGAAAAATAACTATAATTCTCACCACCCACTACATGGAAGAAGCGGAGACGCTTTCCGACCGTATCGCCATTATGAAAAGCGGACAGCTTCTGACGGTGGGAACAGCGGCGGAGATCATGGAAAAGACCGGAACAGAAAAATTCGAGGAAGCCTTCATAAAGATAGTAAAGGAGGGCAACTAAAATGAAAATGAAAGTATTCGCAGTACGTACTGCAAAGGAAATTCTCCGCGACCCGCTGACCGTTTTTTTCGGACTTGGTTTTCCGCTGGTGCTGCTGATCTTGCTTACAGCTATCCAGGCGAATATTCCGGTAAGCCTTTTCGAGATGGAATCCCTTGCACCGGGAATTGCAGTGTTCGGACTTTCCTTTATGACGCTGTTTTCGGCAACGCTGATCTCAAAGGACCGCTCCGGCGCGCTTCTTCAAAGGCTTTACACCACGCCTCTGACCGCTGTAGATTATATACTGGGATACACGCTTCCCATTGTGCCCATAGCTCTTGCCCAGTGCGTAATATGCTTTGCGGCTGCCCTTATAATGGGACTGGGATTCAGCGTAAATGTCCTGCTTGCAGCTCTGACCATAATTCCTGTTTCGCTGTTTTTCATCAGTCTGGGACTTCTTTGCGGAACAGTCCTTAACGACAAGCAGGTGGGAGGAATATGCGGCGCACTTCTTACAAATCTGGCGGGCTGGCTTTCGGGAATATGGTTCGACCTGAATCTCGTCGGCGGCTGGTTCAAAAAAATAGCAGACCTGTTCCCTTTTGTTCATGCGGTGGAACTGGAGCGTGCAATGATCTCCGGAAACTACGACGGGATCCTTCCCCACGTCCTCTGGGTGTCAGGATATGTTATTATTACTACTGTGGCAGCGGTAATAGTGTTTACATCAAAAATGAAGAATAATTGAGGCAAGGGTCTGTTGCACAGGATGATTCCGTGCAACAGACCCACCTTAATATTATACAAAATCGGCATAAAATAGTTGCATATTTCAGAAAAATATGCTAAAATAGAGTATGTAGTTTTATTTTTTTGTAAAGGACGATGCTTTATGAACAAGGAACAATTTCTGACAAAAATAAACGATAACCTTCGCGTGGACGGACGTACTGATATTTCCCACGCGACCCCGAAGCAGCTCCATAACGCTATTTCAAGAGCGGTAATGGACAGCATTATCCCCGCGTGGGATGAGACCGACGAGCGTCACGGAGCAAAGCGCAGAGCCTACTACCTCTCCGCGGAATTTCTTATGGGACGGGCTGTTTTCAACAACCTCTACTGCGCAGGACTTCTGAACGAAGCAAAGGAGATCCTTTCCGAGCAGGGAGTGGACATCTCCTGCCTTGAAGAGATCGAGGACGCCGCTCTCGGAAACGGAGGTCTGGGACGTCTTGCAGCCTGCTTCTTAGATTCAGCTGCTTCCCACGATATTCCTCTTAACGGATACGGTATCCGCTATCGTTACGGACTTTTCAAGCAGTCCATCGGAAACGGCTTCCAGCAGGAATCCGCTGATTCATGGCTTGATTACGGCGACGCATGGAGCGTAAGAGCTGAAAACGACACCGTAAAGGTAGATTTCGCAGACCAGTCCGTGCTTGCTGTTCCTTACGATACTCCCATAATCGGCTATGAGAAAAAGGCAGTAAATACACTCCGTCTCTGGCAGAGCGAGCCTATCAGAGGCTTCAATTTCGGAGAATTCGACAATCAGGATTACATCGGAGCAAGCGAAAGCACTATCCTTGCAGAGGCTATCTCAAATGTCCTCTATCCTAACGACAACACAGAAAAGGGACTTCGCCTCAGATTGAAGCAGCAGTATTTCTTTGTATCTGCCTCCATTCAGGATATTATCCGCAGATATAAGAAGACCTACGGGGATGACTTCTCCAAATTTGCTGACCTCTACGCCATCCAGCTCAACGACACACACCCCACAGTTGCAATTCCCGAGCTTATAAGATTATTCATGTTCAAGGAGGGTATGTCCTTCGGAGAAGCATTCGACATCGTAAGTAAGGTCTGCAACTATACCAACCACACCGTTCTTGGCGAGGCTCTTGAAAAATGGGGAGTTGACCTGTTCAGAAGCGTTATCCCTACAGTTTACGAGATCGTTCTTATGATAGACGCTCATCTTGCAAAATATCTCCGCTCCATCGGACAGAGCGAGGAGCAGATCGCTGCCAAGAGGATCGTTGACGGCGACAGGATCCACATGGCAAGAATGGCTATCTTTGCATCTGCACACACCAACGGCGTTGCCGAACTCCATACGGACATCCTTAAAAAAGACGTTCTCAAGGACTGGTACGAGATATTCCCAGACCGTTTCCAGAACAAGACCAACGGCATCACACCCCGCCGCTGGCTGGGACTGTGCAATCCGGAGCTTTCCGAGCTTATTACAAACAAGATCGGCGACGGCTGGCAGACCGACCTTGACAAGCTTTCCGAACTGAAAAAATTTGTTGACGACAATGCTACTATCCGCCGTTTCATGGACATCAAGCGGGAGAAAAAGGTCCAGCTTTGCGAATACATCAAAAAGCATGAGGGCGTTGAGCTCAACCCCGACTGGGCATTTGATATTCAGGTAAAACGTCTCCACGAATACAAGAGGCAGCTGCTTAATGCGTTCTCCATCGTTGATCTGTACTTCCAGATAAAGGATCACAAGCTTCCCGATCTACAGCCTACCTGCTTTATTTTCGGTGCAAAGGCTGCTCCCGCATACAGACGTGCAAAGGGAATTATCAAGTATATCAACGAGGTCGCAAACCTTGTAAACAACGATCCGGATACTAAGGACAAGCTGAAAGTCCTGTTCGTGCAGAATTATAATGTATCCTATGCTGAAAAGCTTATCCCCGCAGCGGATATTTCCGAGCAGATCTCCACAGCAGGTCTGGAAGCAAGCGGAACAGGAAACATGAAGTTCATGCTTAACGGCGCGGTAACTCTGGGAACATACGACGGAGCAAACGTTGAGATCGTAGAGGAAGCCGGCTGGGAGAACGAATACATCTTCGGCGCTCGCGTTGAGGAGATCGAAAAGATCAAGCCAACATATCGTCCCAAGGAAAAGATCTACTACACCAACGAGCGTGTAAAGAGGGTCATCAATACTCTTGTTGACAGTACCTTCAAGGATGGCGACACCGGAATGTTCGGAGAGCTTTACAATGCACTTATCAACGGAACAAGCTGGCACAAGCCCGACCATTATTTCCTGCTTGCCGATCTGGAGGGCTATGTTGACACCAAGCTGAGGGCTCTTTACGATTACAAGAACCGGGAGATGTTCTCCAAGAAATGCTGGATGAACATTGCCTGCAGCGGAAAGTTCTCCTCCGACAGAACTGTCAAGCAGTATGCTGAGGAGCTCTGGAAACTGTAAAGGCTCTCCCCTTTTAAAAATATCATAAAATTTTTGGGACTGTCAAAATTGATTTGGCAGTCCCAATTTTACCTGCGGACTTCAAAAAGTCACACTTTCCCTTAGAACCGCTAACTGAAGCAAACTTTATGATTTGTCCTACACATCACCAAAAGCAAGGTAAAAGTACAACTCTGGGGCTGATGAAAAATCAGCCCCATTAATTATTGACTTCCTTTCCCCTTCATGATATAATTTAAGAAAAATCTCACAGGAGGTATTATTATGGTTGCAAAAACTCCCCCTATGGGCTGGAACAGCTGGGACTGCTACGGTGCAGCTGTCACCGAGGACATCGTCAGAGCAAACGCTGACTATATGGCGAAAAATCTGAAAAAATTCGGCTGGGAATATATCGTTGTGGACATCCAATGGTCGGAGCCTACCGCTCAGAATCACGAATACCACCCCTTTACCGAGCTTTGCATGGACGAATATTCCAGACTTATCCCTGCGGAAAATCGTTTCCCCTCCTCTGCAGGAGGAAAGGGCTTCGCTCCCCTTGCGGAATACGTCCACTCCCTGGGACTGAAATTCGGTATACATATTATGAGAGGTATCCCCAGACAAGCCGTCCACAGGAACACTCCCATAAAAGGCACTGACAGAACCGCCCGTCAGATCGCAAACACCAACTCCATCTGCGCATGGAACACCGATATGTACGGAGTAAACGCCGGAGCTGACGGTGCAAAGGAATACTACAAAAGCCTTTTCGAGCTGTACGCCTCATGGGGAGTGGATTTTGTCAAGGTGGACGACATCTGCCGGGAGCTTCCCCACGAGGAAAAGGAGCTTCTTCTGCTGTCCGATGCCCTCCATAACTGCGGTCGAGAAATGGTTCTGAGCCTTTCCCCCGGACCTGCTCTTCTGGAAAAAGCGGAGCTTTACAAGCAATGCGCAAATATGTGGCGCATAACCGATGATTTCTGGGACAAGTGGGAGCTTCTTTACGATATGTTTTCCCGTGCGGAAAAATGGTGTACTCATGCGGGAGCGGGTCATTTTCCCGATGCGGATATGCTTCCCGTCGGAGCAATTTTGCAGGATTACGGCAAGGACGGCTGGACGAAATTTACTCAGGACGAGCAGTATACCATGCTTACTCTCTGGTGTATAATGCGCTCCCCTCTTATGATCGGCGGGGATATGGTCTATAATGACGACTTTACATTGAAGCTCCTTACAAATCCCTCTGTGCTTGAAATGCTTTCCCAGTCCAGAAACGCACATCAGCTTTACAGACGGGAGGCAGACGGCGTCGAAAGGATCGTCTGGACTGCTTTCCGCAGGGACGGAGGCAGATATGCAGCGATCTTCAACACCTCCGAAAAGTCCGGGTCGATAACTGTCACCCTCGATGAGTGCGAGATAGACGTTCCGGTAGTTTCCCTTCGCGACCTCTGGACGGGAGAGACCTTCGATAATGTCAGCGAAATTAAAGCCACTGTCCCTCCCCATAGTGTAAAGGTGTATTTTGTTGATGTGTGATTTAGTGACTATTTATTAATATTTTATTAATTTGTTCCACGTGGAACAATTGCAGAGATTTCCAATCAAAAAGCGGGCGCAATGCGTCCGTTTTTTGTTAGTTATGTATCCTTTTTTTGTGATAAATGATAATTGCAAAGAAAGATAATATATGATATAATTAAAAAGCACCTAAAAATTTTACTTGAAAGGACGGACAAGCCAAAATGTCTACAGTGATCGCTGTTGCGAACCAGAAAGGCGGCGTGGGAAAATCAACGACTGTTGTTAATCTTGCAGCCTGTCTGGGAATGAAAAATAAAAAAGTCCTCTGCGTCGATATGGACGCTCAGGGAAACACTACAAGCAGCTTCGGGATACGCAAAAAAAACTTAGCTGCATCTACATATGACGCCCTTTTAGGACTTCGCCGGATACAGGAAGCAGTAATAAAAACGGATTTTGATAATGTATGGCTTGTTCCTGCAACATCGGCTCTCGCTGCTGCGGACATCGAGCTCATCGAGGTGGACAATATGCAGAAGCGCATGAAAATGCAGCTTCTTACAATAAGGCAGGATTACGACTATATCCTTTTAGACTGTCCCCCCTCTCTGTCCCTAATACCGATAAATGCACTCTGCGCTTGTGATACCGTTCTTGTTCCTATGACCTGTGAGTATTTTGCTCTGGAAGGACTGTCCCAGCTTGTGGAGTCCATACGTATTGTGAAGCAAAGATACAATCCCACTATTGATATTGAAGGTATCCTTTTCACCATGTTTGACAGCCGTCTGAATCTTACCTCTCAGGTGGTAAGCGAGGTCAAGAAGCATTTCCCAAAGAAGCTGTTCAAGACGGTCATTCCCAGGAACGTCCGTATAAGTGAAGCTCCAAGCTTCGGAAAGCCGGTAGTATATTACGACAAAGCCTCCCGGGGAGCGGAAGCATATATTGCGTTCGCTGACGAAATGTTAAAACGTCACGCAAAAGAAAAAGGCTGAGCCTTAACTCTCATCCCCTAAAACTTGCCGATGTTTTCACGCAGTGAAAACTCGGAAACAAATGCCATTGGCATTTGTTTTGCCCCATTTCAAGAGGGCGACAAAGAAATTCCGTGCACACGGTGATCTAAATGTTTCCTGTGGAACACGTCGAAAGAAAGGAATATGAAAGATGGCAGCAAAGAAAAAAGCACTTGGGCAGGGACTGGACGCCCTTTTCGGAGACAATGCCAACGAGGACACCAGCGGAGCGCAAACTCTGCGAATGTCCGATATAGAGCCTAACCGTGGACAGCCCCGTCAGAATTTTGATGAATCCGCAATAACAGACCTTGCAGATAGTATAAGACAGCATGGACTTATACAACCTATTGTAGTCCGTCCGATGGAATCAGGAGGATACCAGATAGTTGCCGGAGAACGCCGCTGGAGAGCATGCCGTATGCTGGGCATGAGCGAAGTTCCCGCAATAATAAGGGAGTTCTCCGATTTTGAGACTGCTCAGATAGCATTGATAGAAAATATCCAGCGTGAGGATCTGAATCCTATTGAAGAAGCTGCTGCATACCGCACTCTTATGGAGGAATACAGCATGACTCAGGAGCAGCTTTCAAAGGCAGTGGGAAAATCCCGCTCCGCCATTGCAAATTCTGTCCGTCTGCTGAATCTTCCCGAGCCTATTATTGAAATGCTTAAAAAGAGGGAGCTTTCCACCGGACAGGCAAAGGCGATCGCCGCTGCGGATTCCGAGGAAAGAATGATAGAGCTTGCAAAGGAAGCGGCATCCGGAAAGCTTACCGTCCGTGGAATAGAAAAGCTGCTTTCAAAAAGCGGCGAGGGATCAGAGACCGATAAGCCTTCTCCCCAGGAAAAAGCCGCTGCGGAAAAGGAACAGAAGCAGAATATGAACTTTGTTACCGAAATGCAGATCAGTCTGGAAAATCATTTGGGTAAAAAGGTAAGGATCAGTACCCATGACGGAGAAAAGGGCAGCATCACCATTGATTTTTACAGTCAGGATGAGCTTTCCGAAATTGCCGACAAACTGACAATGTACTAAAAGAAGCCGCTTCAAAGCGGCTTCTTTTTTATTTGTCCACTGTTACGGGGATATTTTTCCGGTGTCTCCCTCACCTTCCCCACTATAATAAGAGTGCGTTTGTCTCCGCCGGGGAGGGTGTACTCAAAGACCTCCGAGATCTCCCCTCCCAGAACCTTTATTGCAGATCCCGCAGACTTGTAGTCCTCTCCCGGACCTTTCAATGCAGCGAAGCTTCCTCCCGTTTTCACAAATGGAAGACAGTACTCCGACAGAACCGGCATTGCTGCAACTGCTCTCGCCACGGCAAGATTAAATTTCTCCCGATACTTCGGATCGCGTCCTCCCTCCTCAGCCCGGAGATGTACACAGTCCGAATCAGTCTCCGTCTCACTGCACACTGCTTTAAGGAAATCCACCCGTTTATTTAAGCTGTCCAGAAGAGTGAGCTTTATATCCGGACGGTAAATTTTCATAGGAAGTCCCGGAAATCCTGCTCCTGTACCTACGTCAATAAGACTTGTCCCATGTGGAACATCAATCTTTTTTAATGGGAGTATGCTGTCCAGAAAATGCTTTATGGTTATTCCCTCAGGATCAGTTATGGCGGTGAGGTTCATTTTTTCGTTCCACTCCACCAGCATCTTTGCGTAGGTTTCAAGGTTTTTATACTGGGAGGGGGTTGTTTCAAAGCCGTAGTCGGAGAATATTTGGGTAAAATCATTATAGGAAATTATCATTGCTTTCCTTCCCGCCCCCTTGAGGGGGCTTTGCAAACTTAATCATTTGTTTTTCTGACAGTGGGGGTGACATTGCCCGCGGGGGCTTCCCCACTATCTGGTATATCCACAGCTTTTGCAAGTCCTCTGAGAAGAAGGATTTACCTGTTCACATTCGGGACAAGTCCACTTGCTCCCCACACTCGGCGAAACAGGGGCAGAACCAATCTGTAATTTTGAGTTAGATACCGGATTATTGCCTTGCCCTGCTGCAAACCTTGACTGCATTCTTTCCATCTTTGTAAGCTGTTCCGAAAGACTGTCTATTTTCTCGGATATTTCAACTATTGCAAACCATGGCAGACAGCTAATGATTGAGATTCCAGCATATAAAAGAAAAGTCCAGAAGCCTCCGCCTCCAACTATTCCAACAAATATTCCTGACAGTATTCCCAATGCTATTATCATATATGCTAATATTTTCAAAGCTCTTGCCATAACAATAACCTCCTGAAATTAAAATTTGCCGCCGGCAAGCCAGATGGCCAGCACGCTTACATCCGCAGGGGACACTCCGGAAATCCTGCTTGCCTGTCCGATATTCTCCGGCTGGACGCGGTTCAGCTTTTCCTGCGCCTCCAGACTAAGTCCCTTTATGGTGTTGTAATCAAAATCCCGGGGAAGCTTCTTTTCCTCTAACTTCCGGAGATGCTCCACCTCCATAAGCTGTCTGTTGATATATCCCTCGTATTCGATCTGCAGATCCACCTGCTCCCGAACCTCGTAGGAAAGCTCCGGACGTTCCGGGTCAAATGGTGCAAGGTCTCCGTAGGAGATTTGCGGACGGCGGATAAGATCGGACATTTTTACTCCCGCAGTAATGGGAGCTGTCCCCTTTTCTTCAAGAAGCCTGTTAAGCTCCTCCGAGGGAGATATGGTTTTGCTTTTCACCCTTTTTATTTCCTTAGCTATCTGCTCCTGTTTCATGAGGAACATTTTATACCGCTCTTCGGAAATAAGTCCAATCTCATGTCCCAGTGGAGTAAGCCTCTGGTCGGCATTGTCCTGTCTGAGTATCAGACGGTACTCACTGCGGGAGGTCATTATCCGGTAGGGATCGGTACATCCCTTTATAACCAGATCGTCAATAAGCGTCCCTATATAGGAGGACGAACGGGAAAGAGAGATCCCCTCCTGCCCATTGCAGAAACGGGCGGCGTTTATTCCTGCGACAAGTCCCTGAGCGGCGGCTTCCTCATAACCGGAAGTCCCGTTGAACTGTCCTGCCCCGAAAAGTCCCCTCACCGACTTAAATTCCAGAGTGTGACGAAGATCCCTTGGGTCGCAGCAGTCATATTCGATAGCATAGGCGTTCCGCATTATTTCCACATTTTCAAGACCCTTTATCGTCCGGAGAAAAGCTATCTGGACGTCCTCCGGCAGAGATGAGGACATTCCCTGCAAATAAAATTCCTCAGTGTCAAGTCCCATTGGCTCTATAAAAAGCTGGTGACGGCTGCGGTCGCTGAACCGGACGATCTTATCCTCTATAGAGGGACAATATCTGGGACCCACTCCCTCAATTTTTCCCGAATACATGGGAGAACGGTGGATGTTTTCACGTATTACATCATGGGTCTTTTCATTGGTGTAGGCAACATAGCAGGGGACGATGTTTTTCAGACCCTCCCGGTCAGTTTCAAAGGAAAAGGGCTGGATGTCCACGTCACCATACTGTATTTCCAGAGAATCAAAATCAATGGAACGGCGGTGAACACGACAGGGCGTACCGGTCTTGAAGCGGCGAAGCTCTATACCCAGACTGCGGAGACTGTCAGAAAGTCCTCTTGCCGGGAGAGTTGAATCCGGACCGCTTTCATAGGAGGTCTCCCCTACATGGATCACCCCGTGGAGATACGTTCCCGTTGCAATAATAGCGGTCTTTACTTTATATTCCCCGCCCAGATGTGTTACAACAGAGCAGACCGCGCCGTTTGAACTGCGGATCTCCGTGACCTCTGCCTGCTTCACAAAAAGATTTGGCTGGGTCTCGCAGATCTTTTTCATATGGTTGTGGTATTTTGTCCTGTCCGCCTGAACACGGAGACTGTGGACGGCAGGTCCTTTTCCCCTGTTCAGCATACGGCTCTGGATAAAGCACAGGTCAGCGGCTTTTCCCATTTCTCCGCCGAGAGCGTCAATTTCCCGGACGAGGTGTCCTTTTGCCGTCCCTCCTATGGAGGGGTTGCAGGGCATATTTGCAATATTATCGAGTGAGATGGTAAACAGCAGAGTTCTTGCCCCGAGACGGGCAGCTGCAAGAGCGGCTTCCACTCCTGCGTGACCTGCACCGATAACGGCAACATCATAGCTGTCTATATAATGGCTCATAACGAGCAGTCCTTTCCTTATACTATTTCCCATTTCAACTATGGACAAAGTCTATAGTTGAAATGCGCTGTGTGGAACATTTTTATAATTACAATATTTTGTTGAGCGATTTTTGCGAGACGCAATATTTAGATTGTTCCACGTGGAACAATTTTGAGTATCTACATTTTGTTGGAAGCATTTCCATTATGCTCAAGATTTAGTGCCGCTCTGTGGAACAATTTATTCAATAATATCCATTGAGACAAGCCTACTTACCCTCTTGCCCAGATAGTTTCTCATCATTCTCTCGTACTCCTCCGGCTGGACATCTCCGGTGCTCATTACGTCATAAACCACGGAGGCTTCCCGGATCGTACGCTTGATAGGTTTCAGTCCGTTTTTAAGATAAAACTGTCTGCGATTTCTGCGCTCTTCGATATTGTCCGCGGTCTCGTCCAGCTGTTCAAGAGCTATGTAAAAACGGTTGCCCGAATATTGCTTCATCAGCGCTTGAAGAGCCTTGCTTCCCAGACCCTTTCCCCGGACTTTCTCTGTCAGCGCAAGATAGAAAAGATAGGTCAGATCGTTTTCACTGATGGCGTAGGCGAGACCTATCCACTGGTCGTTGGCATAGAGACCCCAGAAATCTACGTTTTCCCTGCCGGACTTGTAGGTCAGCACCCACATGGGAGCTCTTTCATCTGCGGGAAAAGCAGTCTTATAAAGGTGACTGATCTTCGGATAATCGGGGCTGAAAAGGTTTATTTTTTTTAATGTAATTTTCATATTGCCCTCCTGAAATATTGACTTTTATATCCATGTGTGTTAATATTAAATAACGACAAAATCTGATAGGGGGTCAAAAAATGAAAGTTCTCGGATGGAAGAAGAAATCTGATATTGTCGCGACCATATTCACTTTGTGCATTGCTGCTATCAGCACACTATCACTTAATGATTTCTATGGAAGCTGGTATTTCATTTCTCTGGTCATACTGTATTCCCTTGGAATTATTTCATTGATATTATATCCGATTATCAGTATTGCAGAACATAAGCATGACTATAATAATTTATCGCACCTTGTGATTTCCTTTATTTTCCTGTTTGTGGTGCTGCCATTATTAATATTTGAGTCCGTTGACTACTATAAAGATTTCTTTAGCGGAATAACTGAATTTGAAACAGAAATATATAAGATACCTATCCAAAGCTTTTATGAAAAATACCCTGACCAGGATAAAGACATCGGGTTATCCTACAAGGGATATTGCAAGTTATCTATTGACGATGAAACTTATTTCAACCTTATAAAAAACAATCCTGTAGATGAAAGCAGAACAGTATATGATTCTCTTTTTGGAGAAGAAGTGAATCCGCATTTACATCCCGTTAAAATCAGATTTTATGAGCATACCAAAATTGTTGATACGGTTCAGATATTGTATGATTGAATACAAGAACCGCTAACTACATTTTATCAGAAATTACGGAAGCAGTCAAGGGTAATGATGTAATATAAATTATCATTTACCATATTGCCTCTGTGCTCTTACTGGGGATGACCCTTTTTCGGTGGACTATCGAAAAAGAAGTTTTACCAAGCAGGAATTTGCAGATGAAAGCTGCACCATTCATGATTTACTTGTAAGCATACTCCCCTTAAATAATACTTATGTATTGTATATCGTTTATAGTGGCACTCAGATAAATCGGTTTAGCGATAAAATACTACTTTAATTATCAAAATATTTATAGAGAAAACCATAATAGATAATAATACTGAAATTGATTTAGGTATATTTAGAATGTCTCTTATGCCAATTATGTCTCCAAAATTTCCAATACTGCCCAATGTAAAATATAAGCAATCTGTTACTAAAAACATCATTGATGCAATATAACAAACCAGTTTCAAATAATTATTTGGTATCGTATAGTAAAGAAAAATAAGGAAATAGCCTAATATATTAGTTGCAACATATCCACCTAACGCAATTATAGCCCATTTTTTTGCAGTGTTTTTATTATAATCATCAGGCTCGTTTTCATAAATTACTCTAGTCCCGCCATGATATGTAAACCATTGTACTTTCACAATTTTTTCACCAAATATTTTTGCTGTCAGCATATGTCCGCATTCATGTACTATGTGTTGCACTAATCCTGAAACAATTATTAAAAAATAAATATAAATCTCATATTGACTTCCTAAATAAAGATTTATCAAGCAGTTACCCGACAAAAAAATCATACCACAAAACACCAAAAAAGTCAAACTGCGGATTTTGAATAATCGGAACGCATAGCATAAGAATGCATAGCGAGGTACGTTTAATGGCTATCCAAAAAGCCATTTGACTGCGGACAAAGCCGCACCTCGTTCAGGAAAAAAATCCCCCGAATCTCATTTGCACACAAATTTACAAAACCCCTTGCAAATTTACCGTAATGTGTTATAATATAATTAGAAAACATCATGTCGGGGGAATGTTCATGGGAGAAAAATTCATATCGGCAAAGTTGGATATTGTATTCAAAATGCTTTTTGCCGACGAGAATAACAATGATATCCTTGAAGCATTGCTGTCCGCTATTCTGGACATTCCGCCGAATGAACTGCATAATGTGATAGTTAAAAATCCTGAGATCAATCCGAAGCATATAGACGAAAAATATTACCGTCTTGACCTTAATATGACTATAGGAAATCAGCTCGTAAATGCAGAAATGCAGTCGTACTATGACGGATTCTTTAAAGAAAGAGCATATCTGTACAATTCGAAGCAGTTTTCCTCCCAGCTTGACGAGGGGGAGGATTATTCAAAGCTGTGCCCCTGTATATCAATCAATTTTATGGACTACATCGCTTTTAAGGATCATGATGACTACCATTCAAAATTCGGAGTCTGGGACGTAGAGCATAACAACAGGCTTACAGACAAAATGGAGATACACTTTTTTGAGCTCAAAAAGGTCAAAGGAACTCCCGACAAAAACAATCTGAAGAAATTATGGCTCCAGTTTTTAAAAGCCGAAACGAAGGAGGAGTTTGCTATGTTAGAGAATATCGGAGTACCTGCAATAGAAAAGGCAATACAGGCTATCTATAAAATGAGCGCCGATGATCGTGCAAAAGAAGAGATCCGCATGAGAGAAAAGGCAATGCATGACCAAGCCTCCATGCTTCTTTCTGCTGAAACAAAAGGCAGAGCTGAAAGAGAAGCAGAAATCATCCAAAAAATGCGTGATAAGGGTATGACAGATGAAGAGATCAACAATATTTTATTTAGCTGATACCGCCTGTACTTATGATATGAAGTTACTTATGACAAGGACCGTAAGTAAAAATCGGCGCACTTGTAAGGGTATGCGCCGCTGAAAACAGCCTGTCACTTTTGGAATGTGACAGGCTGTTTGTGCATATTCAGGCGGAAGTATTGCAAGAGCAGATTTAAAATACGTCTTTTCCGATAGCATATGTCAAAAGGGTCATCCCCCGATAGGAGCGCAAAGATAATGATAAATGATAACTCACACTGCTTCATTTCCCTACACAGAACCGGGAGAACACCTCATTTACCACTGCTTCGGAAGCCCTCTCTCCGGTAAGCTCCAGAAGATAATTTTCTCCGTCGTCGATAAGGATCGTTACCGCGTCATATGTTGCTCCGCCCTTGAAAACGGACAGAGCCTCCGAAAATGCCGCTCTTGCATTTTCCGCACAGGAACGCTGACGTTCATTTGCAAGAATTCCAACGTCCGGGGAAATATTCTCTACCTGAAAAAGCTCCTCCAGCGCGGAGGTAAGCTCCTCCGGAACTTTACCCTCACGAGCGGAGCAAAAAATACTCTTTTTGAAACAGTCCACTATTTTTGAGAAATCAAATTTCTGGGGACGGTCTGATTTATTAAGTATCGCCACGGAATTTCTCCCCCGGCAGCTTTCTGCAATTTCGATATCCTCTTTGGAAAGCTCCTCTCCCGTATCAAAAACCGCAAGTATAAGATCGGAGGTCTCCAGCTTCTTTTTTGCAAGCTCCACTCCTGCATTTTCAACTACGTCTCCTGTTTCCCTTATTCCTGCGGTGTCGGAAAGCCGGAGGACGATGTCCCCCAGCCGGACGGATTCCTCTACAATGTCACGGGTCGTGCCTGCAATGTCGGTGACGATGCTTCGCTGACAGCCGGCAAGGAGATTCATAAGAGTGCTCTTTCCAACATTTGGCTTTCCCACAATTGCAGTATCAACTCCCTGACGGAGAATACGTCCGCTGTCGTAGCCTGCAAGAAGGGTGTCCAGTCTGCTTACTGCCGATCCAAGAATGGTGAGAATTTCTTCATCAGTTACGGCGGGAATGTCATCATCCGGATAATCCACCCATGCGGCGAGGGAGGCAAGGAGATTTAAAACGCTGTCGGAAACATTTTTTATATTTCGGAACAAAGCTCCCTCCCTGAGAGAGGCGGCGCAGCGAAGCTCCGCTTTTCCCCCTGCGGAAATTACATCCATGACAGCTTCCGCCTGGGTAAGGCTCATTTTTCCGTTAAGGAAAGCCCGCTTTGTGAACTCCCCCGGTTCTGCGGGAACTGCTCCCTTTGAAAGTATGAGACGCAGGACTTGTTCGGTTACAAAAATTCCTCCATGACAGGAAATCTCAACAACGTCCTCCCCGGTATAGGATCTCGGAGCGCGGAAAACGGTTATCACTCCGTCGTCAAGTACGGATCCTCCGTCCCCTATTTTTCCGTAAGCGCAGGTGTAGCCTTTCATTTCCGAGGGAGGCACATCTGAGGATAGGGGGGAAAAAATTTTATCCGCAAGGTCAAGAGACTTTTCCCCGGAAATTCTTATTACCGAAATTCCCCCCGCCGCACGGGGGGTTGAAATTGCTGCTATTGTTGACATATTGAGATTTCCTTTCTTGTATTTACTGGGGAACCCTTTCTGAAGAAAGGTTATTCCCCAGACCCCTTTCCAAAGACTTTGTTCTATTT
>JAFLUJ010000066.1 GCA_022511485.1 Oscillospiraceae bacterium
GGTATATATTTATGATGAAAAGGAAGAAAAGTTTGTTAAGTATAAAAATACATCATCTACATCATGTAAGGTGACAGGTCTTACTAAAAATAAAAAATACTATTTCAAGATCGCGACACTTACTCAAAGCGGAAGCAAAGTCACTGAGCATGAGTCTACAAAAAAATTGTCTGTAACAACAAAAGCAAAAGCAAAATCAAGCAATTTACCGGCTGCTCCGTCGGCAGATTATACCGGATTTGCTACAAGCGGAGGCAAAAAGTATTATTATGAGAATGGAAAAAATGTTCAGGGCTTTAAAAAAATCGGTTCAGACTATTATTTTTTTACTGAAAATGGCATGTTAAGCGGCTGGCTTAAGCATTATGGTCTTTATTATTATTTTGATAAAGAAGGAAAAATGGCGAAGGATGTTACATTATCATTCAGTGGTACAAAATATGAGTTCGATTCAGATGGTTCTGTTGTATGGTATACAGATACAAAAGAACCTACAGCAAAATACACCGTTAAAGGTGATGAACTCAAAATTTCTATATTTACATCTTCTGAAACAGATACTGATGCGATATTAGCCATGATGCTTGTAAAAAATAATGGAGATAAACCAATTACAATTTTTCCTGCTGCAAAATTAGTTGATAATAAATACTCAAGTTTTGACAGGGTACTTGGATTATTGAACAGTGATTTGAAATATGATGGAAAAGAGCAGACTATAAAAGCAAATTCGTATGATTATGTTACTTTTAAGTGTACTCCTGATTCCACATGGTATGATAAAAAAACGCGGATCATTTTCCTTCTCAAATATGATAACACAACATATGAAGTAACTACAAGTAGTTATTACGGAACATATTATAAGGAAGCACATTTTAACTTTGATGATTAAAATTTTGAAAAAATAGGGAAAAACCGCTTGTATTTGAGAGCTTTACACATTCTCAGGCGGTACATGACATTGAAGCTAATGGGTATTGATTTTGCTGCTGTACTGTAAAATTAAGCAATGATAAAATATGTAAGTGCAATTAAATTATATTTTCAAATGGCAGGAATTTACTGTTTGACGGTAAAAATCCTGCCTTTTTTTGTTTGCTTGTCCTTACCTATGCATACTTGACAAATTATGCACATAAGAGTATAATAAAGTTAACGGAAACTAACTTATCGAAAGGAGAAGTGTCCTCGTCAGAGGGCATGGTTGTTTTTATGACTTTGAATCAGCTTAAAACAGGTCAGTATGCTGTTATAACCGATGTTGGCGGCACAGGCGCTCTGCGCTGCCGTCTGCTTGATATGGGACTTATCCCTAAAACTAAGGTCATGGTGAGGAAGGTTGCTCCTATGGGAGACCCTATCGAGCTGTTCCTGAGAGGATATGAGCTTACCATCCGTCTGGAGGACGCCGAAAAGATCACAGTCTCTCCCATTAAACAGGAGGTGGCTGCGGTATGATACTCGCATTAGCCGGAAATCAGAACTGCGGCAAGACTACGCTTTTTAACCAGCTTACCGGCTCAAATCAGCACGTGGGAAATTTTCCCGGAGTGACTGTTGACAGAAAATCCGGCGAGATACGCGGGCACAAGGACTGCGAGGTCGTTGACCTTCCCGGTATTTACTCCATACGTCCCTACACAAACGAGGAGCGTGTAACAAGAGATTTTCTCATTGACGAAAAGCCGGACGCTATTATAAATATCGCTGACGCAGCTAATATCGAGCGGAATCTCTATCTCACCCTGCAAATGCTGGAAATGAACATTCCCATGGTGCTTGCGCTCAATATGATGGACGAGGTCCGGAACAACGGAGGCTCTATTGACGTCATGGAGCTTTCAAACCGGCTTGGGATACCGGTCCTCCCCATAAGTGCGGTAAAAAATGAGGGTATTGACGAGCTTGTGGACGCTGTCATAGAATGTGCGCGGAAAAAGAAAAAGCCCCGGAAGCAGGATTTCTGCCACGGAGCTGTACATAGATGCATACACGCAGTTTCCCACATGATCGAGGATCACGCTCTGATTGCGGAAATTTCTCCCCGTTTTGCCGCCACAAAGCTTGTGGAGAACGATCCTGACATTAACCAGAAGCTGGGTCTTAACGAAAATGAGCTGGAAATGATTGAGCACAGCGTTTCTGAAATGGAAAAGGAGCTTGACATGGACAGAAACGCCGCTCTTGCGGATATGCGCTATACCTTTATTGAGGAGGTCTGCTCCGGGACGGTGGTCAAGTGCCGGGAAAGCAAGGAGCACATCAGAAGCGTAAGGATAGACAGCGTACTTACAAACAAGTATCTTGCTATACCGCTGTTCCTTTGCATGATGCTGCTGGTTTTCTGGATAACCTTCGGTTCTGTAGGAGTATGGCTCAGCGATCTTTTTTCCGCTTTTATCGACTTTGTCACAGAGGGTATAGACAAGGCTCTGACGCTGTACGGGATAAATCCGGTGGTGCATAGTCTTATTATAGACGGTATATTTGCGGGAGTGGGAAGCGTCCTTGGATTCCTCCCGACTATCGTTACGCTCTTTTTCTGCCTGTCAATTCTGGAGGACAGCGGCTATATGGCGCGTGTCGCTTTTGTTATGGATAAGCTGCTCCGTAAGATCGGTCTTTCGGGACGTTCCTTTGTGCCTATGCTTATCGGATTCGGCTGCAGTGTTCCCGCTATTATGGCGACCAGAACGCTTTCCTCTGAACGGGACAGGAGAATGACCATTTTCCTCACTCCGTACATGAGCTGCAGTGCAAAGCTTCCTATTTACGCAGTTTTTACAGCAGCGTTCTTTCCGAAGCATAAGGCGCTGGTCATGATGGCTCTGTACGTTTCCGGAATGCTTGTGGGAATAGTCTGCGGACTTATCATGAACAAGACCAAGTTCAAGGGAAATCCCGTCCCATTTGTTATGGAGCTTCCTAATTACCGTTTTCCATCGGCAAAGAGTGTCGGACTTTTAATGTGGGACAAAGCCAAGGATTTCCTTGAAAGAGCCTTCACGGTAATATTCTTTGCTACAATTATAATCTGGTTTTTACAGAACTTCGACGCGCACCTTAATGTAACGTCCGACAGCTCAAACAGTCTGCTTGCAATGCTGGGAATGGTCATAGCTCCGCTGTTTGCACCGCTTGGATTCGGAGACTGGCGTGCAGCTACCGCCCTTATCACAGGCTTTACTGCCAAGGAAGCAGTGGTGTCAACTCTTGCGGTACTGACCGGTTCAAGCGTATCCGATCTGGAAACAGTTCTTTCCGGAATGTTTTCTCCGCTCACTGCTGCAAGCTTTCTGGCGTTTACACTTCTGTACACTCCCTGTGTTGCTGCAATTGCGGCAGTCAAGAGGGAAATGAACAGCAGTTGGTCTGCTCTTGTTATGGTATTTGTTCAATGCGCCGTGGCGTGGGTGGTTTCCTTTGCTGTATTTCATGTGGGAAGCTTCATCGTGGGATAGATAGGTTTTGACGGGTGAGCAGCTTCCCAAATGTCATAATATGGTATTATTTGTTAGAGAAAATATTGAAATCCATAAGCTTTTGTTTTGAAAATACGGCGGCAAGAGCCATGGGAGCAAGTACTAAGGCTGCTGAAACGCCTCCGGATACTGCTGCTGCAATGAATATAAGCATAATTACTCCTGCCAGCTTCTGAGGAATGAGGCTGGCTTTTTTTCTGCGGACGGTCATGGTAATTTTTTTTGCCTCCGGCATAAGAATTTTTGCATTTGAACCTGTCATTTTGATCGTTCCTTTCTTTTCTTCGGAGACACATATGTTCCGAACGAGTGTTCTTTTTATATTATAGAACAATCGTTCTGGTTTGTCAAGAGATTTTGGAAAATTTGTTCGCTAAAATTTGCACAAAAAATCCTCAGATATTTTCTGAGGATTTATATATTATGTATATAAAATCAATGGTTTATATAATTACATTAAAATATTATACTATTTCCCTTTTTAAATATATGGGCTTTGCCCATATATTTAAAAAGCGCCGTATTGAATACGGCGCAGCGGCGTAGCCGCTGGGAAAGCCGTTCAATACTAATCCAGTCAAAACCAACGGTTTTGACTGCCGCCTGTAAAGGCGGCTTTACCAATAGACTATGTCTATTGGTAAATTAGGGATTAGTATTACAAGCTGTATTTTGTCATGTATTGCTCTGTAAGATTAAGATATTCCTCATCACTGCTTTCGTGCTGTGCCTTGATGTATTCGTGACGGCTGACAAAATCTCTCTTTTTCTGAGCTCCTATGACGTATACCGCAACATTTGAACAGTGGTCGGAAATTCTTTCCAGATTTATAAGCAGGTCAAGGAAATTAACTCCGCTTTCAATTATACACTCGCCGTTTTTCAGACGTTCAATATGTCTTGCTTTCAGAGTTTCGTTGAGATAGTCCACAGTTTCTTCAAGAGGCTCTATCTTTGTGGCGATCTCCACACTGTTGTTTTTAGCTGCCTCCACAGCCATGCTGATGATCTCCTGGACTGCATCGGAAATAACTCCAAGCTCGTGCAGAGCGCTTTCGGAGAAAACTACGTCCTCCAGACCATGAATTTTTTCCGCGTCCTCTATAAGATTCATTGCATAGTCTCCGATACGTTCAAACTCGGAGGTCAGATGCAGAAGCTCGGTGACGCGGCGGTTTTCGTAATCGGTCAGACCACATTCCGTAAGCTTTACAAGATATGCGTTGAGCCTGTCCTCCATGCGGTCGATGGATGTCTCGTTATCCCTGAGCTTACTGACGATCTTGTCGCTGTAGTATTCATCAACAAACAGCTTGCGCATTTCCTTAAAGTTCTTAAGGGCAAGCTTTCCCATTGTTACAACTGTATTATTTGCCTGCTGTATTGCAAGGGCAGGGGATTTCAGCAGACGGTCGTCAAGAGTGTCAACAACGATCTCTCCGCCGTCCTCATCGTCCGCCGCTTTATCACGGATCGTAAGGCAGGCAAGCTTTTCAAGGAGTTTTGTAAATGGCAGGAACAGGAGAGTTACCGTTACATTAAAGAACGTGTGGAAGTTGGCAATTCCGCCCATGTCAATGGTATTTTCCCAGAAGGGGAAGCCGATAGTTGCCTTTATTGTATACACAACTGCAAGGAACAGCACAGTACCTATGACATTGAAATAAAGGTGAACTGCCGCCGCACGCTTGGCGTTTTTGGACGCTCCCACAGCGGAAATTATGGATGTAACACAAGTACCTATGTTTTGTCCCATGATTATTGGAAACGCCGCGGAATTTTTCAGTGCACCGCTTTGTGAGATCGCTTGCAGGATACCAACAGAAGCCGCGGAGCTTTGAAGTATGGCTGTGACTATAGCTCCTGCAATAACTCCAAGGATAGGATTTGAAAGAGCCGCGAAAAGATCCTGAAACTGCTGTAATTCAGAAAGTGGTTTAACGGAATCGCTCATGGAAAGCATACCGGTAAAAAGGATGCCCAGTCCGATAAAGGTCTCACCCAGACTTTTTTTTACATCGCTTTTTGAGAGCATATAGATAAGCAGACCGATGATAGAAATTATGGGTGCGAGATATTTGGTATTAAGGAGCTGTAAAATTATGTTTGTATCAGCGCTGCTTTCCAAGCCAGCAAGACGGAGTATCTGTCCTGTGACGGTAGAACCGATATTAGCACCCATAATTACGCCGATAGCCGAGGAAAGCTTTAATATGCCGGAGTTTACCATTCCGACGATGATTACTGTAGTTGCGCCGGAGCTTTGTATAGCGGCTGTGACTACCGCTCCCAGAAAGACGCTTTTGAAAATGTTGCTTGTAAGACCGGAAAGGATCTTTTCCATCTTACCTCCGGAAACCTTTTCAAGTCCCTTTCCCAGCATTGTTTTTCCGTACATGAACAATGCAATGCCGCCGAATGCCTGGATCGCTATCAAAAAAATATCGGTACCGGTCATATTTTTTCTCCTTTTAACTTTTCTGCGGGACTCTCCGCACTTCACCTTTTACATTTTACTTCTTACTACGTCTTAATTATAGCATATAGAAAAATTAATAAAAGTAGTTTTTATGACAAATATTATTTTCTCGGTTTTATACAAACTTTTTGAAGTATCCTGTAAAAAAATTATATACTTTCCTCTATTTCAAAAATCAGAGTGTAAATCATAATTTAGCGTCTTTTGCAAAATCCTTGACATCAGGGGAATAATATACTATAATAATGTTAATATTTGTGAATAAACCCTCAGAAATGAAAGGAATTAATATGGAACAAATTAATAATATAACCCAGGTATCAGTCGTTCCGGACAGCGAAGAACGCAGACAGATACGTAAGCAGTATAATCGCACTGCATTGATCATGTTAATAAATATCCTGTTTTTCAATGTGGTCGCATTGATCGTTTCACGCTTTATTTTTGCATATTACGGCGGAGGCTTTGAAAGAGAAGCGCTTATCAGGGGAAAAGAGATCTTTTATAAGAATGAGTTTGTCTCCACTTTATTTTCCTGTCTTATACCGATAGTTAGCGAGGTAACAGTTATAATATTTGGAACAAAGCTTCTTAATCTGAATCTTAAGTCTCTTGTTACACGTGACGGTTACAGCGGCGGGACGGTCATGAAGCTGATAACTCTCATTATAGGAACTCAGACTGCCGGTTCAATAATCATCGTTTTAATTGGCTTTGTTCTTGAAAAGTTCGGACTGTCAGGAGAAACTGTGGACATTTCAGCAACTACATCATTCGGTGCAAATGCTTTTCTGTGTTTCTATGTATGCCTGCTTGGACCGGTGCTTGAAGAGCTCTTATACCGTGGAGTTCTGCTCCAGTCTATGCGAAAATACAACGAAAGATTTGCTATATTCCTCTCCGCTGCTGTATTCGGACTTATGCATCAGAATTATCAGCAGTGTATACCGGCGTTTATTTCCGGTGTTGCTCTTGCTGTTGTTACGATAAAGTATAATTCTATTGTTCCTTCCATATTTGCCCATATTGTTGCCAATACTTCAAATATGCTTTTTGGATATATGTTACAGTATGCTGATCCTGACTACTATACCGGAACTATTCCGGACACATTGCCTCAGGGGGGAGCGCTGGCAGTAGTTATTGTCAACGCCATTTTCCATTATGGATTTCTCATCGCCGCTCTCATTGTCGGGATAGTGGCTATTGTTAAGGGAAACAACATGACTGTGCCAACTCCGGCGGGAAAAGCAAGAAGCAGGGTATTTTTCTCCTGCGTTCTCTGGTGGATAGTTCTGGCAGCATATGTGTACTTTTGCTTTATAGAGCCATTTATGAAATAATGGGACTCATCCATACTATCTATGCCGCCCCCTTGATATGGGGGCTAAGCATACATAATGATTTGCTGTTGCTGACGGTGGGGGAGAATATGCCCGCGGGGGATTCCCCGCTTTGTGCATATTGCTGTTAAAAGTTCCATTTTTTATCCCTTTTTTATTTTGTTGTCTATTGACGAAAAAATATCAGTAATGCTATAATTAAAGTATAATATAATTTAAAATTCTGGTAAGGGGCATAAGTGACAAAATGATATTCGCCGATCTGTTTTTCTTATATTTGTTTCTGCCTGCGGTCATAGCAGCTTATGCCCTGGCAAGATGCGGGGATGCTTTCCTGAATTCTGTGCGCAGCAAGACAGGCTCCGGAAAGCTCATATCCGAAAGCCCAGTTATAAACGTGGTCTTGATGATATATCTGCTGATCTTTTATCTCAGGGGGGAGTTTATTTACGCCTCCCTTATGCTGTTGCTTATATTATTGTGCTCCTTTGGTGCGGCGGATAACGAAAATCCCTTTTCAAACTCAGTTCTGATAATCTTTTCACTGATCTTTTATGCCTGGGGAGAGCCTTTTTATGTGGCGCTTATGCTTCTGAGCGTAGCAGTGAATTATATTATAGGTCTTCTTATAGATCGCGGAGGAAGAAAATCCAAGGCTGCTCTTGCTGTTGGTGTGACGCTTAATGCTGCAATAATATGTGTATTCAAATATTCCGGATTTATTGCGGAAACATTAAATTCCCTTGGACTTGCAGTTCCTGTTCCGGATATAACTCCTCCCATAGGGATAAGCTTCTATACCTTCCAGTCCATATCATACCTTGCGGACGTCTACTACGGAAAGGTGTCGGGTCAGCGCAGCATGGCGGGGCTTCTTATGTACATTGCAATGTTTCCTCAGCTTATTGCAGGACCTATCGTCCGTTATACATCTATTTCGGAAGAGATCGAATCCCGAAGTATTTCCCTGAAGGATATTTCGGAAGGCTCATTCCGTTTCCTGATAGGACTTGGTAAAAAGGTTATTCTTGCCAATCAGCTTTCGGTGGTCTCATCCCGGTTTCTTGACGGGGATCTTGGCGCAGTCTCGGTAGCGGGAGCGTGGCTTGGAATAATCGCGTTCACTTTCCAGATATACTTTGACTTTTCCGGATATTCGGATATGGCGATCGGTCTGGGTCGGTGCTTCGGCTTCCACTTTGATGAAAACTTCAATTATCCTTATATAAGTCAGACGATAACGGATTTCTGGCGCAGATGGCACATTTCGATGGGATCATTTTTCAGGGACTACGTTTATATCCCATTGGGAGGAAATCGTAAACATCAGCCTCTCAACCTGCTGATAGTGTGGTTTCTTACGGGTCTATGGCATGGCGCAAGCTGGAACTTTGTTCTGTGGGGGCTTTACTTCGGAGTGATAATCGTCATTGAAAAATACACTATTGTAAAGGTACAGAATAA
Source organism: Oscillospiraceae bacterium (assembly GCA_022511485.1). Taxonomy (GTDB): domain Bacteria; phylum Bacillota; class Clostridia; order Oscillospirales; family Ruminococcaceae; genus RGIG8773. Next base: position 8,772 of record JAFLUJ010000066.1, read on the forward strand.
GATACCAAGGGTACTGCTTCATATTTACAGTATTTTCCTCATTGTTTTTGGCTGGGTGATCTTCTATTTTGAGGATTTCGGCAGACTGGGACAATTTATCAAGGTGATCTTCGGGGCAGGAGGAAACAGGCTGTGGGATATTATTACCGGAAGCGAGCTTGCCGGAAATGCGTATCTGCTTGTTATCTCGCTGATATGCTGCTTTCCTCTGGCACACCTTGTCAAGGACGGGTATAAGGAGTCCATGAAGAAAAAGAATGCCGTTTCCGCAGTGATACTGACAGCAGGAAAAACTGTTTGTGCTTTTGTAATACTGGCAGCGAGCACGCTTCTTCTTATAGGGAACACGAACAATCCATTTTTATATTACAGATTCTGAAAAACACAACAGCCGCACAGGGATTTTCCTGCGCGGCTGTAATTATCTATTATGATTTACATTACCACACAAACATTTCAATATTGTAATGTTTTTTCACATTAAAAACAGGACATAAAAAAATAACCGTAGTATAATCAAATTAAAACAGGAGGAATCAAAATGGAATTACTAAGAATACAGCAAATCGAAAAATACTACGGAAATAAATCAAGCCTTACCAAAGCAATTGACGATATTTCCTTTACAGTGGACGAGGGAGAATTTGTTGCTATAATGGGAGCTTCCGGAAGCGGAAAGACTACCCTCCTCAACTGCATTTCCACAATTGACAGGGTAACATCGGGACACATCTACCTTGAAAAAACGGATATTACCTCCCTGAAAGGAAAAGAGCTGAATCAGTTCCGCCGGGAAAAATTAGGCTTTATCTTTCAGGATTTCAGCCTGCTGGATACCCTCACCGCCTACGAAAACATTTCTCTCGCCCTGTCAATACAAAGACTTCCCGCCAAAAAGATCGACGAGGCAGTAAAGAGGGTAGCAAAGCAGCTTGATATTGAGGACGTCCTCCAGAAATATCCCTACCAGATGTCCGGAGGTCAAAAGCAGAGGGTTGCTTCCGCAAGAGCCATCGTCACCGGTCCGAAGATTATTCTCGCAGACGAGCCTACCGGAGCGCTGGATTCAAAGTCTGCCAAATTGCTTCTTGAACAGCTGAACCGTCTTAACCGTGACCATAACGCTACGATAATGATGGTAACTCACGATTCATTTACCGCAAGCTATGCAGGACGTGTCCTGTTCATAAAGGACGGCAGGGTGTTCAATGAGATACGCAAGGGCTCGGACAGCCGCAAGCAGTTTTTCAACAAGATCATTGATGTCGTTACTCTTTTAGGGGGTGATGTAAGCGATGCTCTTTAAAATTTCCGTCAACAATATAAGAAAAAGCCTCCGGGACTATGCCATTTATTTTTTTACACTGATAATCGGTGTCTCTATCTTCTATGTGTTCAATGCCATCAACACACAGACCGCCTTTCTTGCAGTATCACAAAATACCAGACAGCTCATGGAGCTTCTTAACACTCTGCTTTCTGGGGTAAGCGTCTTTGTCTCCATAGTGCTGGGACTTCTGATAGTCTTTGCCAGCCGCTTTCTTATGAAGAGGAGGAACAAGGAGTTCGCCCTGTACCTTATTCTTGGTATGGGTAAGGGAAAGATCTCCGCAATACTGCTTGTTGAGACCCTTATCATCGGAACAGGCTCTCTTATCGCAGGACTTTTTGCCGGTATAGGAATTTCCCAGCTTATGAGCGCTCTGGTAGCAAATCTTTTTGAAGCGGACATGACCGATTACAGATTTACCATCTCCGTGGAATCCATCATCAAGACCATAATTTATTTCGGGATAATGTATGTGGTGGTGATGATCTTCAACAGCATAATGATAGGCAGATGCAAGCTTATCGACCTTATGCAGTCTGGAAAGAAGTCCGAAAAGATGAAGCTGAAAAATCCTCTGTTATGCACCGTGATTTTTATAATTGCAGCCATCGGACTTGGCTATGCTTACTATCGTGTCGCATACAACAACGCCAGCATGAACAACAAGCTGATAATTTCAATGATAATCCTTGGTTCTGTGACCACCTTCCTGATCTTCTGGTCGGTGTCAGGACTTCTGCTGCATATCGTCACATCTGCAAAAAGAGTGTATTTCAGAAGCCTTAACTGCTTCACTTTCAGGCAGATAAGCAGCAAGATAAACACCACTGTCATGTCGGTAACCGTCATTAATCTGATGCTCTTTGTGACAATATGCACCCTGTCATCGGCGTTTTCTGTCAGAAATTCCATGAATGCCAATCTGAACGAGCTTTGTCCCGCAGACGCTATGTTTTATCTCCATATATACTCTGATACCGAGGTTTCCGACGATATTCCTGAAAATGTTATAGGCGCATATGAAAAATACGGTTTGGACGTGACCGAGTATTTTTCCGAATATGTCAGTCTGGACGTATATATTACAAAGGAGCTTACATTTTCCAGCTTCTGCGGTGACAAACGTGATGAAATAGAAGGTCGTTTCCCCAATCTGATGTTTGACGGAATGGAGGATATTGTAAGGCTCAGCGATTACAACAGGCTTATGGCTCTATACGGCAGAGATCAGCTTCAACTGGAAGACGATGAATTTATTCTGGTCTGTGACTTCCAGTCGATCAGGGATATACGTGACTACATTCTCGCAGACGGCAGGGATATAACCATCTCAGGACATACTCTGAGACCAAAATACAGCGAATGTCAGGACGGATTTATTGAAATTTCCGCCCAGAAAATGAACTTAGGAATATTTATCGTCCCCGACAGCACGGTAGACAGCATAGTTCCCCTCCGAAACTACTTTATCGGCAACTACGGTGTATCATCTAAAGAGGGCAAAGAAAACGCTGAACAAGACGTATTAAAAACACACTCCCGCTTTAAAAGTGAAAAATCCGCTGACGAATCAGGCTCCGAATTTTATCTGTCCCTGAACACAAGGATAGACATTGCAGATGCAACCATAGGTCTGGGTGCAATGGCAGCGCTTCTGGGACTTTACATCGGAGTGGTCTTCCTCATTTCCTGCGGAGCAATACTTGCATTAAAGGAGCTTTCCGAATGTGCGGACAGCGTCCAGAGATACGCCATACTCCGTAAGATCGGCACAGAGGAAAGGGACATTTCCCGCTCACTTTTCCGTCAGATGGGGATATTCTTTCTGCTTCCCCTGCTGCTTGCCTGTGTACATTCAATATTCGGCATGAAATTCGCAATGCTTATCCTTGAAATATTCGGAACTGAAAAGCTGACGGAGTCCATCATTTTCACAGCAGTTATGGTTGCGATCATCTATGGAGGATATTTCCTGATCACATATTTCTGCGGAAAAAGTATTATCAGAGACAAAGCTGAGCCTTGACCCTTAGCTACCCCCACCCTTAGTAAAACAAATAATTTAGTTTACAAAGCCCCCTATCAAGGGGGCGGGTAGGAAATTATACTATTCCTAAATCAAAACATTGACTTGTCAATGTTTTGATTCGCCGTAT
>JAFLUJ010000067.1 GCA_022511485.1 Oscillospiraceae bacterium
ACAATATCGGAGTAGTCCAGAATGATCCAGTTTGAACCGTTGTTTCCCTGTATCTGTCTGGGTTCAGCTCCCTTTTCCTTTAGCTGAAATTCAACCTCGTCCGCAAGAGACCTTGTGTGGGTGGAAGAAATTCCGTTTGCTATTACAAAATAATCGGCAATGATAGTAAGGTCGCCGATCTCAATTACGCGGATGTCCTCCGCCTTTTTGCCGTCCAGAATTTTTACAGCGGCAGCAAGAAGCTCTTTACTTGTCATAATACAGCCTTCTCCTTCTTTTTTATATTCATATAATGATTGTATGCATCAATAGTATGATGGGGAAGCATCGAACCCTTTCCCACAACGTCGGTAATGGAAAATTTCAGAGCCTCCAGCATTGCCTTTTCGATGCTCTGGTAGGCGTATTTCCGCATCTTGTTCACGTCCTTGTAGTTCCTGTCTTCGGATATAAGGTCGGCAATGTATATTATTTCCTCCAGACGGCTCATATCGGCTCGTCCGACGGTATGATAGCGTATGGCATTAAGTATATCCTCATCGTCGATATTCAATACCTGTTCGGAGTATCTCGCTCCGGCTATTGCATGAAAAAGAGGGGGAGTTACAAGCTCCACATCGGTGACGTCCATGTCGGAAGCGGATACCATAGCAAGCTGCTCCTCCTTGGGGATCTCCTTGCAGATGTCGTGGAGAAGTCCGGCAATGTATGCCTTTTCGGTGTCCGGATAATTATAGTGTTCCGCCAGTTTCCCGGCTTCCTCGGCGACGTTGAGACTGTGCTGGTATCTTTTTTTGGAAAGTCTTATGTCAAGAATATCTATGATCTCCTCAGCGGAATACATACTATCCCTCCAAACTCATATATAAACGGTTGTCCAATATATATTTTACTACATTTTCGGGAACATAGCAAGATATATCCGAAGAATTTTTTATTTTTTCCCTTATTTCAGTGGAGGACATCACATATACTCCCGTAGAGACCACCATTACTTTTCCGAACGGTTCAAGAGCCTTCGCCTGTTTCCGGAGGCTTTCCATGTCGCTTTCACCGCTTTCCCGGGAAGCCGCTATGACAGTACACATGGAGAGTATCTCCTCATATCTGTACCACTTTTCAAAGGACAGAAGCATATCGCTTCCCATTATGAAAAACAGCTCGTCTTCCGGATAGATCTCCCGGAGGTGCTTTATTGTATTGACAGTGTAGCTGACCTCGGGACGGGAGATCTCATAGTCGCTGACAGTGACATAGGGAATGCCCTCAAAAGCAAGACGGCACATTTCAAGCCGCTGACTTTCCGAGGCGGGAGGGTTTTCCGCCTCCTGCTTAAAAGGGGAGACCCTTGCAGGCATAATGATAATTTCGTCCAGAGGGACAGAATCGTATATCTGCTTCACCAGATTGATATGTCCATTGTGGACCGGATCGAAGCTTCCGCCGAAAACCGCCCTGCGCATTACTTTGCCGCTTTCAGGTCTATTTTGGGATTCTGGGGATTCCGCTTGAAAAGCACGAACTTGCTTCCGATGACCTGTACCACCTCGGATTTTGTTTTCTCCGCAAGCTCGTTTGCCGCCTCAGCAGGGGAGAGCATACAGTTGTCCTGGACTTTCATTTTGATAAGCTCCCTTGCTTTCAGAGCGTCCGACACCTGAACCACAAGGGTGTCTATTATGCCGTTTTTTCCTACCTGCAAAATGGTGTCCTCCGTCATTGCAATGCTTTTTAAAAGAGCTCTTTGTTTGCTTGTCATAATTTATCTTCCTTTCTTTAATCGCGTATATATTCTATCCCGTTGGTCGTGATATTCACATGATCTTCCCTGCATCTGTATTCCGAATGGTAAAAATCCCAGTAACCCCATACGCCGTGGGAATCACTGTCATCGTCGTCTACAAAAATTTTTCCCTCAGGAGTGATAAGAACAAGCCCGTCGGTGCGTTTTTTCTCCCATTCTTGTTGATAGAGCCTGCCGGTGTAGCTGTAGAGAGTTCCTATGTCAAGGTCTATCTTAGCTTGCAGGTAAATGTTCTCAACTCTGTCTGTGGGGACAAGTTCAAAGGTCTCGCAGGACATGGATTCTTCGTCCCCCGATATTACCGAAAAGGTTTTTGTGCCGCTGTCAATAAAAAGAGTGTTGCTCTTTATCCCGAAATAATTTTCCCGAAGAACGTTTCTGCCATATGTTATGACTGTGTCTGCGGTCTCCTGTGCTTCCATAATATTTATCCATGGATATGCGTAGATGGCAAGATACTCGTTCTCAAGCTCTATAGAATATACAACGCCGTCCTCCATTTCAAGACGAAGTCCCGTAGTAAGATGAGGCTTTTCGGAAAAACAATATGTTGAAAAGGTTTTCCCCGGAGAAGAAAGATTTGTAATATACTGCAAGCTGCTTTGCTTATCGGAAATATCACCTGTTTTCAATTTGTATGTTTTAAACTGTTCATAGCTGCCGTAAAAAATAAAGGTCACGGTTTTATTTCTGTAATTTATCGCTATTGAATCCCTTTTGATACCGGTATCTAAGATCGTAAATCCCAATGTGTCATGATCGTTCTGATATTCGATAATTTCATCTGCGGTATTGACGGCGTTCTGAGCACGCTTTTCGTAAAAGAACTGCTCTATGGGGTCTATTAATGCGAATCCTGCCACTATCAGAACAATGGGAATTATTATAAGCAGCGGCTGCTTTGCCTTTTTCCAGAAGCTGTCCGACTTGTCCGGCTTTTCAGTGCCGAGACGGCTGATCTTTATGCAGATGAAAATGTACAGCGCGGCAGTCGCAAGAAGTCCTCCCCACACCAAAATCACGCTGATACCTTCAGGTAAGGATCTGATAAATTTGTCTATGTCGCTGAACAGAATAAATAACCATAATAATGCAAATCCTGCAAGCAGAGCAAGCATAAGAATTATTTTTCCAAGCCAGATAATAAATTTCTTAAATGGGCTCATGTTGTTTCCTCCTGAAATATCTATGGGGCAAAAAGATAGTATTTTACAGCAATTTCAATTCCTCACAAAGAAATTCAGAATTATAACGTTTTCTGTATTCATTAATCATAGTGGCAATTGTTTTTTGGGGACGTTTTTCATCAATAAGCAGCAGCGGGATATTATGCGAAGCATCGCATAGCAGATAGACCCGTTCCGGATCATTTTCCAGACACAAAAGCAGTTCCCTGAATATAGCCGACATTATCGTATAACAGGCATCATTTTTGATAACAAATATGTTTGCAGTATATTTATTTTCGGTAAATACCCATGATAATTGTTCGTCCTGTGCTGATGTGTATGGCTTTAAAATTTTTCTTATCGTATTTAATTTGATACCGTTTTGAGACGGTTCAGAATCCAGATACTGGTTTATTTTTTTTATTGCAGGGAGGTACGCCGTTTTTGTCGGATTACTGCGAAAAAATGTTATAAGCGCATACAAATCGTGAAAATCATAATTAATAAGCTTCATATTTTGTCCCCCATAACTTATAGCCGATAATCATTTGAATTTCACTTTAAACAGCCTGTTTTCCGGAATAAATCCGCTGCTTTTCAATGTCATGATACTGTTTTTATTCCCGTACCAGCAGCCTGCTGCGGGAATAAGTCCCTGCTTTATTACCAACTTGCTTATGTTGATGATAAGACTTCTTCCAACGCCCTTTTGTCTGTGTTCCGGAAGAGTGAAGTTTCCCACATCGACGTATTTATCATTGTACTTCATTTTTCCGTATGCGCCATAACCCAGAGTTTTCCCCTCATGCCTTATGGCGTAAAAGAAGAAGTCGGGATCTCCGAAGCAGCCGTCCCATTGACCTTCCGTCAGACTGTTCATGGTCTCGTACTCATCTGGCTGAACTTCAAAAAGATGCTCCATGCTGTATTCTGCTTCGCGTGAAGGCTTTCCGTATACGAAGTTATACGCCTGCATTTCAAAGCCCGTTCCCAGAGCGTTCATCTTTTCAAATGCGAGGCTGACAAAATGATGGTCGTTGCTTACCACAAAAGCAGCCTGTATATCCATTTTTTCAAGGAGGTCATCGAGAATTTTATCGGAGATACCACGCTTGTCCGGTGTGATATAAAAGGCATACAGCATTTTTTCATTTTCCCATGATGTTCCCAGAGAAAAGAATCCGCAGGGAACATCATCAAGGATTATTTTGTATGATTCATTATCAAAAATATTGCTGTAGAAGAAGCTGTCGTTTTTATATCCAAGCTCCGTAAAATATGCTGTTGTTAAATCCAGTAATTCGTCCCAGTTTGATTTTTGAAAATTGATATTTTCCATTTTATTTCCTCTCTTTAAACCGCAATATCATCCAAGGATAGCGTCGCCACCGCATTAAGACTTTCATCTGCACGTCTGCCTGCAAGAAAATCATAATACGCCTGACAGCCTATCATTGCTGCATTGTCCCCGCAGAGGTCGAGTGTGGGCATATAAAGACGGAAACCGTTCCTCTTGCACTCGCTTTCAAGAAGTCCCCGGACTGATGAGTTTGCGGAAACTCCCCCTGCCAGTGCAACTGTCTTGTATCCGTACTCATGCGCGGCGGCTATGGTTCGTCCCACGAGAATTTCGGATACCGTTTTCTGAAAGGAAGCCGCCAGATCGTTTTTATTTATCTGTTCTCCCTTTTGGTCTGCGTTGTGGACAATATTTATTACCGCTGTTTTAAGTCCGGAGAAGGAAAAGTCAAACTCGCTTCCGGTGATTTTGGGGCGGGGCAGTGTGTATGCCTGGTCGTTTCCCTGCTGTGCTGCCTTGTCTATGTGAACTCCGCCGGGGTAGGGAAAACCAAGTACACGGGCTGCTTTGTCGAAAGCCTCTCCTGCGGCGTCGTCCCGTGTCCTGCCGATAACATGATATTTTGTGTAGTCAAGAACCTCGATAATATGGGAGTGCCCTCCGCTTGCCACAAGACAGAGATAGGGAGGCTTCAATGAGCCGTCCGTGAGATAGTTTGCAGCGATGTGTCCCGCAATGTGGTGTACCGGAACAAGAGGCTTCCCCGTCGCCATTGCAAGTCCCTTGGCAAAGCTGGTTCCAACAAGGAGAGCGCCGATAAGTCCGGGAGCGTAGGTGACGGCGAATGCGTCGATGTCGTCCAGAGTGCAGTCTGCACCGTCCAGAGCCTGGGTCACAACGTCAAGGATATTTTCGCAGTGTCTCCGGGAAGCGATCTCCGGCACTACCCCTCCGAATTTTTTATGCTCCTCGATCTGGGAGGCAATTATGTTTGAAAGTACTGTTTTGCCGTCCTCAACAACAGCAGCGGCGGTCTCGTCGCAGGAGCTTTCTATAGCAAGAATTTTCATTTTGATTTATCCTTTATCAATATTTTTTCTCTTTGAGGTATTTCGATACCATTTTTAGTCAGGTGGGATTTTAACCAGTCATTTGTACGCAATTATAATTGTTGTACCCCCCAGTCGGAAAACCTTTTCCGCCTTTGCAAATCCTGCGGCGGTGAACATTTTTATCTGATTTTCTATTGTGCAGGGAGTGTCATAATGATAAAATTCACTCTCCGGGATACCCATTTCACCACGTATGCGGGAATTTTCAGAGTACCAGTGATCCTCTTCCTCCTGAGTCTCCACCATGTAATCACATTCGATGTAAACGCCGTTATCTTTCAGAGAATCATAAATTTTTTTGTATAGTCCTGTTTTCATTTCGTGGCTGAAATGGTGCATTGTCTCAAATGAGACCGCTGTGTCAAAGCAGGACTTCCCCAAATCGGTTTTGAAATAATCTCCGTTTATGAGAGTGATATTTTTGTCCGGATATTTTTTACGCAGCCTGTCCAGCATTTCCTTTGTAAGATCAATTCCCGTCACAGAAACAGCGGGGAGGCGTTTGAAGATACCATCCAGTTCAAGACCCGTTCCGCAGCCAAGGTCAAGGAGATTTTTTGTGCCGTTCGGAACAAGCTTCGCCATTTCCTCATAGGCTTCCTTGCAGCCCTCTACTTCGTTAAGCATATGTTCATCGTAGCCATCTGCACGGGCAGCAAAAAAGTCGTCCATTTTTTCTATTGTCTCTGCACCTTTTTTTCTTTCCAGATCCATTATCATAACGATACCGTTTTCCCTTGGCGAAGAATAAAGGTTTTTTCTTATACCGGCTTCCTTGAAACCAAATTTTGAATACAGCCTCTGAGCGGGGATATTGGATTCTCTTACTTCCAGAGTGACGCTTTCTATAGTTTTGGGAAGTCCCAGAAGGAAATATGCCATAAGCGCAGTCCCCACGCCTTCACGTCTGGCGGACTTTGCAACAGCAATGTTGTCAATAAATGCTGTATCTTCATATTCAATATCATCTTCTCCAATTCCCATTATATAACCCAGAACCTTTCCGTCCTTGTTCTTTGCTGTAAGTAATATCCTTTGTGCATAGACAAGCTCCGTCATCAGCATATGCTCAGACCATGGGTCGGGAAAGGACTCCGCTTCAATTGCAGCTATCTCCGGAATATCATCCGGGACAGTTTGTCTGATAATTATATCACCCATTGACAGCCTCCATAACTTCTTTGCACAGCTCCCGAAGGTCGGCCATGGTATTAAGCTTTCCGCATTTGTTCCGCAGAGCTGCCGCTCCCGGCATACCTTTCAGATAATATGCGCACTGACGGCGGGCTTCGCTCATTCCGATGCGCTCACCTTTATATCCCACAGCAAGCTCAACCTGTCTGCACATTATTTCAAGACGGGTATTCAGGTCAGGATCAGAAGGTATCTCTCCGGTTTCAAGATACTGCTTTATCTGTCCGAAAAGCCATGGTCTGCCGTAGCTTCCTCTGCCAACCATCACAAGGTCGCAGCCGGTTTCCCGGTACATTTTTTCCGCGGTTTCCGGAGATGTCACGTCTCCGTTTCCTATAACGGGGATATTGACAGCATCCTTGACCTGATGGATGATGTCCCAGTCTGCTTTTCCCTGGTACATCTGATTTTTCGTCCTGCCGTGAACTGTCACTGCCGCCGCTCCGGACTGCTCCATAAGCTTTGCGAATTCCGGAGCGTTGACGTTCTGTTCGTCCCAGCCCTTGCGAATTTTCACGGTCACTGGGACAGGGACAGCCTTTGCCGCGGCGGATACGATCTCCGCCGCAAGTGAGGGATTCTTCATAAGTGCTGAGCCTGCACCGTTTCCCGCTATCTTGGGAACGGGACATCCCATGTTTATGTCAATGATGTCGGGACGGTATTCCATAAGCCGTTTTGCAGCCTCTGCGATGAATTCAGGCTCGTCCCCGAAAAGCTGGAGAGCGTAGGGACGCTCGCTGTCTAGGACGGTGCAAAGCTCCTCAGTCTTTCTGTCGGAGTAGCAAAGCCCCTTTGCAGAGATCATCTCCGAGATCATGTATGCCGCTCCGTTTTCCTTGCAGAGTGCCCGGTAGGCTCTGTCCGCAACGGATGCCATGGGAGCAAGAGCAGCGGTCTTTTCTATTTTAACATTGCCAATGTGGATGTAGTCCATAAAAGAGTTCTCCATATATTTTTCCATTTCTATATAATTATACAGTAAATTTAATGGAAAAGCAAGGGGGAATAAGAAAATACCGTCCCTGAACAAAGGACGGTATTTAATATAACTGATCTGATTCATCAAAAGCTTTGAGCTGGTTTTCGCAAAATTAGTAGATCACCTTTCTATCCAGCTCAAGTTCTTCAATAAACCTTTTATGAAGAGGGTCAGAGCGGTTTTGGTCTATCTGGTTTTCCGTTATCAGATCGACCTTTTTTTGCAAAGCTTCTCTCAAATCTTCATAAAATCCAAAATATGTCAGCCCTCTAAGATTGTCTTCTTCAACTATTAAATCAATATCGCTTTCTTCTGTAGCATCTCCTCTTGCGTATGAGCCAAACAAGCTAAGACTGTTAATTTTGTACTGTTCTGCAATTGGACGTACCTTTTCAATGATCTCTTCAATTTTATATACGCACATTCTATCATCTCCCCCACATTATGTGATACAGGAAAACAGGTCATATCTTTTACTGACTATATTATATCATTCCGGCATTAATATGTCAATATTGCGGACTGAAATTTGCGTTTATACCATGTTGCTATTGCGAAAGAAGTTTTCACAAAATTAGTATTATATAAGAGCTCATGTTCTTTCAGAGCAATATATATTTGCTCTGTTCTGAATATTTTCCATAACTTTGTCAACAGATTTTGCACCACTGAAATATGCGGCAGCCTCTTCGGTAATAATTGCCATAACATAAGGGTCAAATTCAGTTACATACTCCGAACTATAAATAATCTGCCTGATCTTGTCGAAATCCTCTCTGTCAGCAAGTCTTATGTAAAAGCTCATTCCCTCAAAGGAAAACTTTGTATTTGAATGATCTTCGCCGGATTCTTTTATGATCTGCTCATTCTCGGTACATATCTTCTCTGCCTCAGCGTCGAATACACTTTCAACTGCTGCAAAACCGGTAACAGAGGTCCTGGTATAAAAATCTCCGTTTCTCATCGGCAAGGTTCTGATAAAATTCCATGCTTCTTCTTTATGATCGCTGCCTGCATTAATAGAGATCTTATAACCATCTCCAGCCAGAACATTTACAGCTCCGCCATTTGGAGTTGGCATACCAACAAAGTTGACATCAAAATACCCGCCAAAGATACCATCCCTGAGACTTATGTAATCATCCACACCAAATAGGCGCATATCGTAAAGCAGCCCTTTGCCATCTATAAATCGTGCAAGGGAATCTCTGTTTACATCAAAGGGAACGTATAAGGGAGCTCTTGCGGAAAATTCAAGGACCTTTTTAATTTCCTCACTATTGAAATAACATTCCCCTTTTTCCATATTCACGAAATAATCGAAATTATATCGAAGCAGCCAGCGCAGTGTATCAAGACTGTCCGTCATTGAGGGATGGATCAGCTTGTCCGGGTTTTCACCGGTAAGTCTTATGATCTCGTCATAGGAAAGTCCGTTATCACCGCCGTAAAGCTGCTCAGGCGCGACAGAGGTGTCAATGCTGAACGCAGTCCACAATTCAAATATTTCTCTGTTTTCATTTTCCATTGCAGAAAGCACCGGCGGAAAAAAGTCCTCCCTCTTTAAATCGCTGTCAGAATCGAGGAATGTTCCCAGATCGGCATAAAGACCTTTTGAAATATATGTATCATTATTATCAGGAGGAACAATAATATCTCCTACAGTGTCACTGATAACAGCCAGGTCAAAGGCGTCAATAGCGTCGTCTCCATGGTTTATGACATCAGCGGTAATTTTGTATTGCTTATTTGTGCTGTTAAATTCCCTGACAGCCTCACGCCATTCAGTTTTAAGACCTCCTACAGCGGTAAGTGTGAGGACTGTACGAGTGTCGGAAGATTGGCTTGCTTTTTCAAATTCAATCAAATCAATATCTGTACCATCAGCTTGCAGCAAATAAAATTTTCCGTCTGCTTGTACGCTCGAATAAAACATATTGTTATCTACAGGACTGTCAGTCCATGTAAAAAGCTTGTCAAATTTTCCGTTAGCTCTCATGCCGTAAAAGTTGTCGTTGTTTGAAGTGTAGAAAAGATAGTTTTCATCGCCTGTATAGAATGTTTGCGCATAGTCACTGTCATATTGTATTTCTCCCCTTGATTCAAGAGTTTGCGGATCAATTTTTATCAATGTATCATACATACTATTTAAAAGTTTTCTCTTATCCTTTATTGTACAATAAGCATAAATCCCTCCGTCAGAGCCTTTTTCAATGCCGTTGATAATAAAATATCCGTTTTCCTCAGAAGGCAGTCCCATTTCCACAAAGCCTTTCGGGACGAAATCGCTGTCAACTGCAAAAATACCATTTTGACATATGATAAAAAAGATACCATCAAAAGCTTTGCAGTACATAACAGAGCCTATTTCGGAAGCTATATCGCTGTCAAGATGAGCCTCCCGCAAAAGCTCAAGATCAGAGGAGTATTCATAAAAATCAAGCAGCGGCAATGGAGAAAATTGATCTTTTACAGTGGCAAGAATAATATTGCCATTTTGATTTATATACATTGCCGTAGAGTTTAAAATATCAGAGGAAGAATAAATTTGTTTCCAGACGGCTTCACCATCTATCGGAATTGTCACAAGCCGCATAGTTTTTTCATCATTGTTTACATAGCTCATTTTACCGATCACAGTGCAGATCGTTCCGTCCTCTGAACGATACCAGTCCAAAAGACGTTCACCATCATCAGCAGAAAATACTGTTTGTTCATTTGTTATTTCAAAAATAAAATCACTGTGATCTGATTCGTTTTTTGTATCACCGGCACAAGCTGCAAAAATAAGCATACCGAGAAGTAATGTGAGAAATTTCGTTAGAACCGATTTTTTCATAATATTACCTCCTTGTGCTGTATTATAGCATATCTGTCTTTCATTATCAAGACTTTTATCTTACATTTTCGACCAAAAGATAGATTATGTCTATTGCTTGATTTGAAATTAGTATTATATAAAAAGAGGATACCACGTCAAAAATAACGCAGTATCCCTGTTTTATTATTAGGATTTATTCCGCTGCTTCTCCGCTGCGGTCTGAGATAGGAACGTACTTCCGCTGTTGCTGAACAGCCCTGTATGCGGGACGTATGATCTTATTGCAGTTTATGAGCTCCTCGATCCTGTGAGCGGACCAGCCTGCGATCCTCGCAATGGCAAAGATAGGAGTGTACAGCTCGGGGGGAAGTCCCAGTATGCTGTAGGCGAAGCCGCTGTAGAAGTCGATGTTGGCAGATACGCCCTTGTAGATCCTGCGTTCCTTTGCAATGACCTCCGGAGCGATACGCTCGATCTTGTTGTACAGCGCATATTCCTTCTCCATATGCTTTTCCTCGGAAAGCTTTTTCACCGCCTGTCTGAGTATGGACGCTCTTGGGTCGGAAATGGAATACACTGCGTGTCCCATACCATAGATAAGACCTGATCTGTCGAACGCTTCCTTATGGAGCAGCTTGGTGAGATGATCCCGGATAGCGTCCTCGTCCTCCCAGTCGGAAAGCTTGTCCTTCATATCCTCAAACATCATTGTTACCTTGATGTTTGCGCCGCCGTGCTTTGGTCCTTTAAGAGATCCCAGCGCCGCAGCAATTGCCGAATATGTATCTGTACCGGAGGAGGTGACAACGTGAGTTGTAAATGTGGAGTTATTTCCTCCGCCGTGCTCAGCATGGAGTACCAGAGCAAGATCAAGGATACTTGCTTCAAGCTCGGTAAACTTGCTGTCCGGACGAAGCATATGCAGGATATTTTCAGCTGTGGAGTATTCCGCTGCCGGCTGATGTATAAAGAAGCTGTCTCCGTCATGGTAATATGCCTTAGCCTGATAGCTGTACACCGCAATAAGAGGAAACAGTGCAATAAGCTCCAGTGACTGCCTCAGAACGTTTGGTATAGAGGTATCGTTCGGCATATCGTCGTATGAATAAAGCGTAAGGACGCCTCTTGCCAGACCGTTCATAATGTCCTCACTGGGAGATTTCATAATAATATCGCGGACAAATGTGGTCGGAAGCTGCCGATAGCTTGACAGTATCCGGTTAAAGCTGTCCAGCTGTTCTTTGCCGGGAAGCTCTCCGAACAGCAGGAGATATGTAATTTCCTCAAAGCCGAATCTTTTTTCCCGGGTAAATCCTGCAACAAGGTCGATAATATTATACCCTCTGTAATACAGCTCACCATCGCACTGGACAGAATTTCCCTCCGCATCGGTTTTTGAGGAGATGATCTCTGATATTTCGGTAAGACCTGCAAGAACGCCCTTTCCGTTAAGATCGCGCAGTCCGCGCTTAACGTCGTACTTTGAATAAAGCTCCGGATCTATACCTCCGTTTTTTGTGCACAAGGAAGCAAGATCCACTATATCCGGTGTGATCTTCATAAAATTATAGCTTGAACTCATTTGATCCGCCCTTTCATATAAAAAAATAGTATATCACATATTAAATTATACCACAAGTTTTATGAAAAAGCAAGTCGAAAAACAATTTCACATAACTTTCACATACAGAAAGATAATGGAAGGACGACAGGCTATATTTTAGAATGATGTAATGCTTTTAAAACTATTAGTATTTATATTAAACTTGCAATTTGATTTAAAATAAACTTTTTAAAAC
>JAFLUJ010000068.1 GCA_022511485.1 Oscillospiraceae bacterium
TGAAATTTCAGCGTAGGAGTCGTCATGGACACATATTTCTGCTCCGTTTGAGCATTTAAAGATTTGAACTATTGCCATAAAATACACCTCACAGTATATTTTATGGCAATTATAGATTGTCCTATTATAGCAAAAATCAATTGTACTCCCCTGCTCTAAGAATTTTGTATGCATTGACCTTTGATTTATCTGATATAAGACATATCACTGATACGTTTTATGAATCGCTTTCCATCATTATTTTCAAACATTTGTGACACGCCTCCGGAAAGTCCAAAAATTTCACCGTTATTTATTGATTCAACATCTAATCCTAAAAACATGGAGTTAAATACACTCAACAGATCTCCATGTGAGACAATAATGATATTTTCGCTGTCATCTGACATTATTGCATCAAAAAAAGGCTTAAGCCTATTCCATTCATCACGGCGGCTTTCTGCATCTGAAAATAACCGGTCGTCAATTGTTTTCTCCTGACACTCTATATTATCACGCAGCCACTGCACTGATTTGCCGCAGCATTTTCCTAGGTTGCGCTCTTTTAATTCTGATTTATAAATCGGAGTAATACCTAAATGTTCGGCAATAATCTGAGCTGTTTGCTTTGCACGAAGCAGATCGGATGAATACATAATAAATTCTTTTCCCGCCAGCTCAGCTTTCAGATTTCTGCCGATATTATCTGCTTGCTGCTTTCCTGTTTCAGTTAATTCCCAATCAGTCCAGGAGCCAACCATTCCATTAGTATGATGTACTGATTGAGTATGCTGAATAGTAATAATGTTTTTCATACGTATTACCTCTATAAATTCTGATTTATTTTATATTGTTTAAACATTATACTATACCAAATAAAATAAGTCAATATAAATCAACTAATGCTCTATTTTTCTATATGAATTGATATAATTAATACAGGCAGCATCGCACAAAATTGCAGTGATACTGCCTGTATTTATCAAATTATTTTATTCAGCCGTTTCAAGCCAGCGTACCGCGCAATGAGCAAGAGCTGCTGCCCCTATCGGACAGACTTCCTCATTAAACCGTACCTTAGGATTATGAGCGGAGTAGTCTCCCCTCTCATCGTTAAAGCCGGCAGACAGATACATCAATGTAGATGGGACTTTTTCCGCAACATTGGCAAAATCCTCAGAGGCATTTGCCTGCATACCCGGATATGGTGTGATTCCCGGGACACTCATTTCTGTCATGAATCCTGCCATCTGATCTGTTAATTTTGCATCACACATAAGAGTCGGCACCTGTGAAAGACGTGTGATCTCCGCTTCTGCGCCGTTCATTTTTGCAATGGTAACTGCGACCTCTGAAATACGGCGGACAAGCAGCTCACGGGCGTCCTTATCATTTGTACGAAGCGTACCCTCAATTTCCGCTGTGTCGGGAATAATATTTGGAGCATTTCCTGCCTGAAATTTTCCCACAGTAAGAACACAGGTCTTTTCCGGGTTTGCCTCACGGGCTATCAGACCTTCTAAAGCTGTATATATCTGTACAGCAGTATGAACAGGATCTACGGCAAGATTCGGATATGCCCCATGACCTCCCTTGCCTTTAATGGTAATACGGAAACCGTCTACTGAGGACATCATTACTCCCCCGCTGTTGTACATGAAAAGTCCTATGGGGAGTCTCCCCGGAGCAATATGGTATGCCAGAGCAGCATCTACGTGAGGATTCTCAAGAATACCATTTTCTATCATATTACAGCTTCCTTCAAAGGTCTCTTCCGCAGGCTGGAACATAAGCTTTACCTGTCCCTGCAAAAGAGATTCATTTTCTTTTAGAAGCTTTGCAGCAGTCAGAAGCATTGCAGCATGAAAATCATGTCCGCAGGCATGAGCCTGTTTTCCTGTACAGCAGGCAAAAGGCTCACCGCTTTCCTCCGGCATTGGAAGAGCATCCATATCTGCGCGCAGGAGCAGTGTCTTATCCCCTTTTCCAAGCAAAGCGGTAACTCCATAGCCGCATTCCTTTGGTTCGATCCCACATTCAGACAGTGTTTTATTAACATATTCCCTCGCCATCGGCATATCAAGACCCACCTCGGCATTTTCATGCAGATAACGACGGTGAGCAATAGTCTCCCCTTTTAATTCCAAAGCCCTTTTGTAAAAATCCATAATATCTGATCCTTTCCGTACTTCGCCAAAACACATTTTCAGGCGTTGTGTTTCTGTTTTGTATTTATACCAATCCCTGAAATAACAGTAGACAAATCTGACGACTGAAATTTTGTCATACATCGTCAGCCTCCCTTGTCTTACACCAGTAAGGCGGCGGTCGGCTTCTTTGTCTGACAAAAATTTCCGATCGTCATTTTTGTCTACTAACATTTTATGGGTTGGTATTAGTATACTACTTTTAAGTTAATATGTCAATCATAAGTAAAACATCTGCCTGAATATTGTAATGAATATATACAACTATTGATTTTCAAGTAAAGATATGTTATACTATTTTTAAACAAAAACAATATGTTTTAAGGAGTATGACTATGGCTATTATTGCATTTATAATTATTTGGCTTATCTCGCCAATAGTTCTTCTTATACTTTTTTTAATACAGCTCAGTAATGTTTCTGATCTGAAAAAACAAAACAGAGAGCTTTTGGATACAATAAAATTGCTCACAGAGGAACGTGACAAAAACGCAGCCAAAATAGAAGCTCTTCCTGACGAAGCTGCTCCCTCAGAAGTCAGCGGTCATGAGGAAGCTCCCGTTCAGAGCCAGCCTGATATTGTACAAGGTACTGAAACCGATCCTGTACAGCTGCCATCTTCACTTCCCTATGATATGCCATATATTCGTCCTGTTAATAACGTTCAGAAAATGCAGACGCCAAAGACAGCAATATCTTCCGACAAGGACAGTGAAATTCCATCTAAACCGGAAAAAACATCTGCATTTACAGTACAGACTGAAACCCAGGAGAAAAAGAGCGTCAGCACTATAAATATCATCCTTATCCTCGGAGCGTTGCTGATCTCACTTTCCGGATTTATCTTTGCTATTGCAGCATGGGGAGCTCTTAATACGTTTTTCAAATCTGTCGTGTTGCTGTCATTTTCTGCTATATTTTTCGGTATCCACTCAATTGCGGAAAGAAAGCTGGAGCTTCCGCAAACGGGACGTGTCTTCTATATGCTGGGAAGCATCTTCCTGCCCGCTGCTGTAGCGGCAGCAGGAGCACTGGAGCTTTTCGGTGAATATCTGTCATTCTCCGGCGACGGGATGGCATTTATTCTGGCGGCAATGTTCCTGAGCATATGCATACCCGCTTTCAAAGGAGGATATGACTATAAAAGCCATTTTGCTTCTGCGGTCTCATTTTTCAGTTTTTCAGCGGCAATTGTGTCGCTTATATGGCAGCTCTCCCCTGATAATGGAGTCTTTGCACTTGTTACATCTGTATTTACGCTTGCAATAGTCATTACACAGAGCATTGTTCAGAAGATGTTTGCCGCTGTTTTTGGAGAGGACAGCGTATTTATCCATGAATGGAATCGCTTTTCTGAGATAAATACATGGATCTTAAGTATAATCTCACTGTTTGCTGCTGAGAACGGATTTATTACACTGTCAGCATTTACCATATTTTCTATATGCTTTCTTGCCAGAGCCATCACCGGCAAGGAGAGAAATGGTACTACCGGAGGAATAGCCTTTGCCTTCTTTATCACAGCGGCTCTTTTCACAGGATTTGATCCGGACGATATGTCAGGATTTACCGTAATAATTGCTGCCACGTCACTTATATATGCGGTTTTGTCGGCAATGGGGATATTGCCGGATGCTCTGAAAAATGCAATGCGGATACTTGCGGTCATTGCTGCATCGGCTGCGGGATTACTTGGAATAATTGAAAATGTTATCCTTATCTCGGAAAACGAAATACCCTCACTGACCCTTGTTTTTGCGTCAGCGGCAGTTTTCGCTCAGCTTCTGATCCTTACTCTGCGCAACAGAAACAGAGAGTTTAGGGCTATGTCCTTCGGAGCAATGCTCTGGTTTTCTGCTGAGGTGATATTACTTATTTCCGGAAACTCGGTATATACATTTTTTATTGCATATCTTATCCTGCTTGGTTATTTCTGTGCGGTACGATTCACAAAGCTCAGAGATATGCTTTACTCCCCTGTCAATGATATTATCATAGCGTTATATGCTGTTATTTCAATGATAATATGTATTTATTATGAATATACTCCACTTAGCGGAATACTGTCCCTGATAATTATTGCAGCAGGTGTGATCTCAGCAGGAGCATCCAACCGGGAAAAAATATCAATAGTTATATGCCCTTTACTGACAGCATTTGCTGTATTCCCTGTTTTAATGCTTTTTGAACATTATAATGTTTTACTGCTTACAGGTTTCCCTGCTTCAAATGCGATCTCCGCGACGGTTATTCTGATATGCATCATTGCGTCGGTACTTCTTTTCATAAACAGGGCGGAATCCTATGCAAAAGCTTATGGAATAGCGGTAATAGCCAGCGTACCTATATTTACCATATTTTCATGTGGATACATGACCTCGGATTTCATTCCTATGCTGGCGGTAACAGCATATGCCGGACTATATCTTTTCAAAAGTGCTTTCCCAATGGAAAAATATTCACATATCATCTTGTTTTGGACGTCTGTTATCATAACGGCATTTTTTGTAGGGGGATACTTGACCGAAAGCCTTTATCTGCTGCTGTTCCCTGCTGCTGTTCTGCTTTTGATCTTCGCTGTATATATAATAGCTTATTATATGGACGGATTTGAAAATACCGGAGAAGCTACGGAGCATTTCCTCTGGTATGCCGTTCCAGCGCTTTCCGGCATAATGATACTGGCTGCCAACACCGAGGAATGTCTGCCGGTCATGATCTTCGGAGCGGTCCTTGCACTGTGCGGACTGTTTCTGAGCGTGTTCAGAAAAAACACAATGGCGATGATATTTCCCCTTGTGATGGCTCTTGTGTTTTTCGGAGAACAGTTTGACGGAGATCCTGCCGCAGCATTTGCCATTATCCTCGCAATAACGGGACATATAATGTTTAACAAAAAGATGTTTGACAAGCTGTACTGTGATATATTCTCAATAGGTGCATTTGTAGCGGCTCTGGAGTTCCTTTCAAGAGCAAACACTGATATGCGGGAGTGGGTAGGTATCATTATTTTAGCTGCTCTGACTGCAAATCTGATAAGACAGGAACACTCCTTAAAAACCAACAAAAGTCTGATAACAGCGGCATCAGCATTCATTCTGCCTGTATGGTGGGCTCAGCCATTTTTTACTCTTCCGCAGGTAATAAGTCTGGAAGTAAATCTCGTTCCTTTAATTATATTCTGTGTGCTGTTAAAGCTCATATGGAAAGACGCTCCCGGAAAAACAGATAATTTTTCCTTTGTTGCAGCAATTATATCCCTTGTAGTTCTGTTTATAGGAGCACTGGATTCCGGTATGATATTTGATTCGGTATTCATTGGAATAGTTATATTCATAATGCTGGCTATATCCTTTATTATCAAAAAGAAGCGGTGGTTTGTTTTAGCTGTGGCTTCAATGGTAGTATCGGCAGTGCTGCTGAGCTTAGGACAGTGGAACAGTATAGCATGGCTTGTATATCTTGCTCTTGCCGGAGCTGCGCTTATTGCTCTCGGAGTTGTAAACGAACTGAAAAAACAACAGAAACGAAATGGTGAAGATACTAAATTGACAAGATTTATGTCAGATTGGACATGGTAATATTTTCACATTATAAAATGAATTTTTTATTTTAATTTTTTAATCATATATACAATATTTTATTAAATTTACAATTTGATAACTATTTGGAAAAAGTTTATTTATTTGTTGTGTTGTATATTTTGGTATAATTTGATTATACAGTGTTGCGGTCTGAAAAAAAACTTTTCGTCTGATTTCTCCGCATAAGGTTGTTTCAAATACGGTTTGCCGGTGTAATGCTTCTGCATGATACGGCATTTGAAAGGATGGTCTTAATTATGTCACTCGGAAAAGTTTTAGTAGTCGATGATGATAACAATATCTGTGAGCTTTTGAAGCTCTATCTTGAAAAAGAGGGTTGGGGCGTAATAATTTCTCATGACGGCGAGGAAGCTGTTGTAAAATTCAATGCGCTTAAGCCTGATATTATCTTGCTCGATATTATGCTCCCTGAGCTTGATGGATGGCAGGTCTGCCGTGAAATACGTAAAAAATCAAATGTACCTATTATTATGATAACTGCTAAGAGTGAGACATTTGATAAAGTTCTGGGACTTGAGCTTGGTGCAGATGATTATATCGTAAAGCCTTTCGACACAAAAGAGGTAATTGCCAGGATCAAGGCGGTTTCACGCCGTATTGGTCAGTCAAGCTCTGAGTCTGAGATCAAGGAAGTTCGTTATGACAAGCTTGTTGTAAACATGACAAGATATGAGCTGAGAGTAGACGGAAAAGTAATGGATACCCCTCCGAAGGAGCTTGAACTGCTGTTCTACCTTGCTTCTAATCCAAACAGAGTATATACCCGCGATCAGCTTCTGGATGAGGTATGGGGATTTGAATACTATGGTGATTCCAGAACTATTGACGTTCATATCAAGCGTCTGCGCGAAAAGCTCGAGGGTGTTTCCGAAAAATGGGCTCTTAAAACTGTATGGGGTGTAGGCTACAAATTTGAGGCTGACGAGGACGCTAATGCATAAAAGTATTTTCAGTGAATTCTTTTATCTGTGTGCAGCTATATTGTTCTCAGCTGTTATCTGCATCGCTGCAGTGCTGTTAGTCTTGTCAGCTAATTTTTACAAATCTGATAAGCGAAGCTATCTTGATGAACTGATGAGCGAGGCAATGCGTAAGATCATATTTGAGATAAATACTGCTGAAACGATCAATACTGAAACTCTGGAGCAGTTGTGTATTGAAACTGCAGGTGATACAGAAATTATTTTTACCCTTGTTGATTCAGATGGCGCTGCTTTGGCTTGTTCCGAAGCGGCGCTGTGTTCACATAAGAAAAAATCTGTTTATCAGGAAACTATCGCCCGCATTTCAGAAAATGGACTGTATGAACTAAGCACACTGGATAATTATTATGATACGGATTATTTCAATATTGCATATGAATTAAAACTAAACGACAACAAATATTTTCTTTTCGGAAGACTCCCCTGCACGAGCTTTAACAATTTCATGATAAGGCTTGCACTTATGCTGGCTGCTGTTACAGCGGTTATTATCACTATTGTTTTTCTGGTCATGTATCTTGCAACACAGAATATCCTTTCACCTATCCATGAAATGACTATAAAGGCAAGACAGTTCGGAGAAGGAGATTTTTCCAACAAAATATATGTTGCAGAAGGAAATGAGCTTGGCTTTCTGGCTGGAACTCTTAATGAAATGGCCAGTTCATTGGAGCAGATCGAGGAAACAAGAAAAACATTTATCTCCAATGTTTCTCATGAGCTCAAAACTCCTATGACTACAATTGGCGGTTTTATTGATGGTATCCTTGACGGCACTATCCCACCTGAAAAGCAGGAGCATTATCTAAGGATAGTTTCCTCTGAAGTAACACGTCTGTCGAGACTTGTAAGAACTATGCTCAATATTTCAAAATATGAGGCCGGAGAACTTACTATAAACTCTGAGGATATTGATATTGTTTCGGTTATCCTGCCAATACTTCTTAATTTTGAAAAACGTATTGAAGAAAAAAATGTTGATATACGCGGTCTTGATACAGGAAAATTTATTATCAGCGCTGACCGTGACCTTATCCAGCAGGTTATTTACAATCTTACAGAGAATGCTGTTAAGTTTGTAAATGAGGGAGGATATATAGAATTTTTCTTTGAGGCTCAGGAGGATTATCTGTCATTCAGAATAAGGAACAGCGGGGAGGGATTGACTGTAAATGAGATTTCCAAGATTTTCGACCGCTTTTATAAAACTGATAAATCACGGGGTATGGATCCAACTGGGGTTGGATTGGGGTTATCCATCGTCAGCACTCTTGTAAAGCTGCAGGGTGGAAAAATTCTTGTTAGCAGCGAACCAAAACAATATACAGAATTTGATGTTCAGCTCCCAAAACCATAGTATAAACCAGGAGGATCATTATGGATAATAATTTTGATAAAAATAACAACGGCGAAGACAGTACTTTTTCCGGAAATCCCGGGCAGGAAAATATGTCTCAGGGATCCTCACAACAGGATAATATCCCTGTTCAGGAACACCGGCAGGAGTTTCCTCATCAGGAAAGTATACCCGTTCAGGACTTCCGGCAGCCTTTTATGCAGGGACAGAACGGAATGCCGGAACAATATGGTATGCCGTATTATGGAAATAACATCGGAACATATCCTTCTCCTGTAAAAGAGCCTAAAAAAAGACGCCTTTCCAATGAATGGCTGTGTGCATTGATCTCCGTAATTGCAGCTATGTTTGTGATCGTTGTTGTACTGGCAGCAGCAATAGCTGTCACCAATAAAAAAACACGGGGAAATATAGATTATCAGAATGTAACAATAACCAAGGTCGAAAATAATCCTGTGGAGCACGTAAGCATAGAGATCCCAAAATCAGAAAAACCTGTACTTGAAGAAGAAATGTATCAAAATAAGGAAACAGGACTTCTTACAACAGTGGGAGTAGCAAAGGTCATACTTCCTTCTCAGGTAAAAATAAAGGTTTATGATGAAGTTCCCTATTCGGCTATGGCATATGGATCGGGTGTTATACTCACCCGGGACGGATATATCCTTACAAATGCTCATGTTGTTGATGGAGCAGTTCAAGTGGCAGTTGTTTTTTATGATGGCTCTGAATCAGTAGCAACCATTGTCGGAGTTGATAATAAAACCGATCTTGCAGTTGTACACGTAGACCGTGACGACCTCTCCCCTGCTGAGATCGGAACATCGTCAAGCATTGTTATTGGTGAAGAGATAGCTGTAGCGGGAGCAGGCGGCGGTTTTGAAAATACAGTAACATACGGTCACGTAACAGGGCTTGAAAGAAGGATCGACACTGAATATATGAGCAGTTCTGTAGTACAGTGTATCCAGACAGACGCAGCAGTCAATCCCGGAAATTCCGGCGGCGCACTGGTAAATATGTATGGTCAGGTAATTGGCATTGCTGTATTGCATAACGAAAAATATGAAAGAGTAGGATTCAGCATTGCTATTGACGACGCTGTACCAATTGCGGAGGAGCTTATAGCTCAGGGATATGTGACATCACGTACAAAAGTCGGGATCAGTTATATCGCCATCGGAGATGCTAACGCTGAAGCATATGGCATAATGCCGGGACTTTGCGTTATGGAGATCGACCCGACAAGCGATGCTGTCAATGCCGATCTTAAACCTTATGATATCATCACTGAAATCGACGGAAAACGTGTTTTCGACATGGAAGAGATCTCTGACGCTCTTGCAGGAAAGCTGCCGGGAGATACGATCACATTAACGGTTTTCAGAAAAAACATAACCGATGATGTATCTGTATTTAAAACACAGGTCAAGCTTTCACAGGATATGTCGGCTGCATCAGCACGTTCTGCTTCATTAACAGAGAGAAATAATATCGACATAGAACCTGACGAATAATTCAAAGTATATTTTCAATTTTTTACAGGGGGCTGTTTTATGGGTATTGAAATTACCAAAGAAAACATCAAAGAGCTTATAGACAAAGCCATGAAAAATAAGGAGTTAAAGGTATTTTATCAACCTAAATACAATGCTGTAAACAGCAAGATTTCCGGAGCGGAAGCCTTGGCAAGATGGATAACTAATGATGGTGAGATCGTTTCTCCCGGAAGATTTATCCCACCTTTGGAGGAGCTGGGACTTATTTCCGATTTAGACTGGTATATGTTAGAGGAGACTTGCCAATTTTTAAGCGAGGAAATAAAAAATGACCGTCCTGTAGTTACTGTATCAGTAAACTTTTCACGTCTGCACACAAGTGAACCGGATTTTGCCGAAAGACTGAAAAAAACTGTAGATAGTTATGGAGTTCCTCATAAATACATTGAAATTGAGATCACTGAATCGGCGTTGTCAGCGGACGAAAAAAATATCATTGATTTTGTCCAGAGTATCTGCGATGCAGGCTTTGAAGCTTCCATTGACGATTTCGGAAGTGGACTTTCCTCTCTTAATTTTGTTAAGGACGTCCCTGCTTCCGTTTTGAAAATCGACAAATCCCTGCTCAGCGGCAACTGCGAAAATGAAAAAGAGCGTATCGTTCTTGAAAGTATTTTCGATTTTGCTCACAGACTTAAGCTTACCACTGTTGCTGAGGGCGTTGAAACCAAGGAACAGCTCGGTTTCCTCCGTACATGCGGCTGTGAGCTTATTCAGGGATTCCTGTTTGCGAAGCCAATGCCGGAAGATGATTTCAGAAACGCTTTGGAAAGCTCTGCAGCCCCTGCGGAAAGTGAGGACATTCTTCTTACCCTCCCCCCTGCCAGCGCCACACAGCTTCTTCTGGACGCTGTATTCACACGCTATCCGCTTATCATACTTTCAAATCTCAGCAGAAACAGCTTTTACATGATGGTCTATGAGCATTTCTCCACTCGTTCATGTCCGTCAACCGGCATATATACCGAGCTTATCGTTCATGGCGCGTCAAGTATGCATCCGGACGACCAGAAGCTTTTCTCCGACACCTTTGACATCAACGACCAGCTTGAAGCTTACAAAAATGGACAGCGTGTAAGAGCTGTTGTTACCCGTCAGCTTGGCGATGATGGTATCTACCGCAAGGTGGAAACAACCAATTACTACATGACAAATCCCGCCTCAGATGATATTCTTGCAATAACTCTTTCAAGGGCTATTGAATAAAAACTACATAGAAAACAAAACTGCCGATACTTTATCGAAAAAGAATCGGCAGTATTATTTTTTTATACTATTCCTCAATCAAAACATAGACTTTGTCTATTATTTGAATCGGGAACAGTATTACTTAGTCTCGCTCATCTTAGCACGATAGTCCTCTTTGAGCTTTTGCAGGCGTACAGAATCCTCCTGACGCTGTCTCTTTGCGTCCTCCTGAATCTGGCGGGTCTCTTCAATACCATCCACAATAGTCTTCCATGTCTCTTCAAGAGTATCCACCTTAATGGAGCTTCCGGAAGCAAGCTGTGTGGTAAGCTTTGTCTGCGCAACGGTATTCTGGGCATTTTTAATAAGCAGCTCATTAGTTTTTTCATCAAGAGCCTGCATAGCCTCAGCCTGTACTCTCTGGCGTTTGAGCATTACTGCCTGAGCAAGCGCCTGCTTGAACACCGGCATTGTAATAATAAACGCAGAATTTATCTTTCTTATAAGATTAAGGTTTGAAAACTGCATTGCTTTCAGCATAGGAACTGTCTGCATGGCAACATTTTCAGCGATCTTAAGATCCATTACCCTCTGCTCAAAGACTTGTCTTGTCTGCTCAAGAGTTTGCAGGTCCATTGCAACAGCTCCGGAATCAGGCTCTTCCTCAAGCTTTTTACGGTAATCTGCAATGTACTGATCAAGCTCAACGCAAGCCTGTTCACCTGCCATGATATAAAGCAGCAAGTCTTTATAATACTGTATATTGGCATTGAACATTGTTTCAAGCTTAACATTTGAAGATTCGATCTCTGTTTCATACTGACGAAGCTGAACATAGATCTTGTCCACATCTTCTCCCATTGTATGATACTTTGCCAGAAGCTTATCAACCTGTTTTCTCAGATTTGCGAAAAGACCCTTTTTGCCGTCATCCTCAAGCTCCTTTGCGTCAAACTGCGCCATAACAGCAGCCAGATGCTGGAGAAGCTCACCGGAATCATTTATCTGCTGCATATTCATTGAGTTAAGCACCTGATCCGAAGCCTTGGAAATTTCCATAGCTACCTCATTA
>JAFLUJ010000069.1 GCA_022511485.1 Oscillospiraceae bacterium
GGATAAGAAAATCAAATGTCTCAAAGCAGTTGCTGTTTATTATAGGAAGGTCGTCTTCTCTGCCTGAATGGATCGCATATAACATCTGCATTATTTCTACAAAGGACATTGAATGTACTTCTTTATGATGTGCAAGATGTGCTGTTCCAAGTGCGGTGTCATATTCACACATCATCAGAACACTCAGATCGCAGTAGTCCCGGAGAGCAGTCTCAGCTTCCCCGCTTATGGAATAATAGCCAACTTTATTGTCATCCCAGTTGTAGTTTGCCGGATAACGGTTTCCAATGGCGTACCATTTGCCGCCGTTGGGACGGTCAGGATAATTATCAAACGGTTCAAGTCCGCCGCAGATACTGTCCCGTATGTTTCTTACTGCATTCTGGACTGTCCTTACGGCGAAGAAGCTGTCAAGCTTTATCTGCTGAGAGGAAGTATTTTTTTTGTAAAGCTCCTGATCATGCAGCTCCGAAAAGCCCTTCTGCATGATCTCCCATATGTCAGCGTAAAGCTTGTCTGCAAGGGAACTTTCCAGATCAAAATTAGCAGTCCTGTCCTTTTCAGTGTAGATTATAAAATCTGAGTATACCTTGTCCCCGGTGCGCCTCATAAGCTCACCGTCCACAAATCTGTCAATGATCGGTTCAATATAAGCGGTGGGGATTCCTATTGCCTTTGCAAGCTCAGGAACGGTGATAGGCTTTTCATATGCAAGAATAAGAAGATTCATTGCTATTTTGTCGTTTCCAACAAGGGAAAAGGGTTCCTCTTTCATTCCGCTTCTTCCGCTGCATGACATATACAGAGTATCCGGCTCATAGCTTTGTGAGGTGTAATTTTCCATATTAAATTCCTTTCTGATATGCTTTCTTCCTGCGTCAAGACGGCTTTTTATCGTGTTTTCGGGAATATCAAGCTCCGCGGCGATACTTTTGATGCTCTCTCCGTGCATATAGAACCGCACAAGTACCTGACGGTATATCCGGGACTGGTAGGCGATACAGCGGCGTATCTCCTCTGCCTCGGCTGATTTTTCAATGCGGTCGTAGACAGGGTCGTCTATCGGAATGTCCTCAGTAACGTCCAGAGACACTACAGGCTTCCGGTATTTTCTGCGGAGCATATCGTAATATTTACGGTTCAGGACGACGGTCAGCCATGCAGTGGGATCGTCAATGACTTTTCCTTTTTCCAGTGCTGTCAGGGCTGCAAGGAGTGTTTCCTGAACCAAGTCCTGGGCATCGGAGATATTTCCGCACTTACGGGCAGCGTATCTTAACAGAAAGTCGGCATGATCGGTCAAATTTTCTTTTTTCATAAGGGGTACCCCATCAGGAAGTTATTTAAAATAAAAGTACTTTCACTCAGTATGTCGTCTGAAAATCAGAAAGGTTCGCTGGAAAATCTTTTTATCAGAAAAAAATATCGCCGTAAAGGCTTGACCTTCACGGCGAAAAGTTCTGTTTAAGAAAGTGTGGGACAAAATGTTTTGATCAGCCTGTGAAAACCTGTACCCAGTAATATGTCCCATTGTACTTTACACAGCCTACACCGATCTTGGTGAAGTTGCTGCTTAAAATATTAGCTTTGTGTCCACTGGAGCTCATCCAGCTTGACATTACTTCTTCGGCACTTTTCTGACCTGCGGCTATATTTTCTCCGCTGTACACGTTTACGATGCCTGCTTCTTCAAGTGCGGTAAAGCAGATCGAACCGTCCGGTCTTGTATGAGAAAATTTTTTAAGAAGCTCCTCTGCTCTCATTTCTGCTATTTCATTAAGTGTATCATCGGAAGCAAGCTCTTTTTTGCCGGCTTTTTTACGCTCCTTATTTACAAGCTCGATCACCTGATCGGTCATGCTCTGTGGGGCAGTTACCTTTACGTTTATTACTTCGGCTGTGGACTTGCTGTATCCTTTAGCATAGACTTTAAGATCACAAGTGCCTGTAGAGCTTCCTTTGACGGTAAGCTTGATCTTGTCACCGTCCCATGCTCCCCATGAAACAGAGCAAACGCTTTTATCGCTTCTGCTGACTGCGATGTCCTTAGAGCCTTTTACTTTAAGGGTTATTGTTGCTGTCTTGCCGCTTTCTATTTCGATATTGCTTTTACTTGCAATGATAAAGGACTGCTGTACAGTGACCCTGCATTTCAGCGTTTTACCGCTCGTTTTGGCATAGATATATGTTTCGCCTGTTTTTTTGCCTATGATATTTGCAGAAGCACCCTCTGACGACTTTACCTCAGCGATCTTGCTGTCCGCAGATGACCATTTTACATCGCCTGAAGCTCCGCTTACCTTAAGTGTTACTCCATATCCTATGGGAAGATCAATTTCGGTGGCATTAAGTTTAGGTGAGGCTGCTGCTGAAACAGACACTGCCATCAGAGATACGGTCATGATAAGCGCCATGATAACACTAAGTACCTTTTTCATATTAAACTCCTCCAAAACTATACATTATTGTAAGCTGTCCTTATAATATTTTAGCATATTGCAGCTTTTTTGTCAATAGCCCATAATATCAATAATTTTCCCGGTAAGCTTTTCAGCCGCTTTGCGATGGGTGACTGCGTTAGGATGTTTTTCCGAGCCGAAGCCGTCCTCAGGCTTCTGGACATCAAATTCAAGGGTATGGATACGGCTGTCCTTCATGTCTCTGACGGCAGCTTCTATAGCGGGAAAAAGCTCATTACACATCATGCCGAGGGTACAGACTATCACAGCCTCCGGGTTTTTGTTTCGGATATTTTTCAGGAAGTCCATATACGCCTGCTTGAAGCCCTCCAGCCGCTCCGGAATATCCTTGGTGAAGCTGACGTCATTAGTACCGAGATTTATCACGATAACGTCCGGAACAAAGCTTTTGAAATCCCATGGTATATGATCTTCAATGCCAAGAGTACCTTCTATTCCTATGTCGGTGTAGTCGTAAAGCTTTGGCATTACCCAACCGTCGTTAGGTTTTTCGGCATTTTCGTCTTTGCAGTCGCTGGAGTAGACGCCGATAGTGCTCCATGAAATGAGGTGGAAATCCGCTCCCAGCTCACGTGCGGTCAGGGCGGCATAGCTTATGTAAGGATTTTCCGTTGCGGTACGGAAGCCCTCCTCTGCGGACTTACCCTCTATGCCGAATCCGCAGGTTATGCTGTCTCCGATAAACTCTATACGGCGGGGCAGGGGATCGGTGGGAGTTATCTCTCCGTCGGCGGAAATTCCTGCAATCCCGATCTTGTTGAATGCAGCTTCCGAAAGCTTCATGATACGTATTTTCACGGTCTCCATACGGTCGCTTTTATAGATAGGATACTGATTTGTACCTGTATCCACAGGGAAGCGAAGTCTCGGTTCGGGCTCGTCATTCACAAATACGGCAAGGTATCCCTGAAAGATCTCTTTCCATGGTTCGTCCAGAACCCAGTCTGTCCATATTTCGGCAGTGACCTCTGTGCCGGTGAAAGTAAATTCCACAGAGGAGCAGCTCCAGCTAAGATACCGTATGCCGTCCCGGAAAAGGCTTCGTCCTATGGTGCGGACGTGTTTGCTGTCTGCGGGATAGATTTCCATGCTCATCGTTCCTTTCCTTATATTTTGTCGAGATCTACATCTATATAATCGTAAAATAATTTGTATATTTCCGGGTGATCTTTTTTTGTGCGGACGGGCTTTAAATTAAGATCGGTAAAGCAGTGGAGGGTCTCTCCGGTTGCCAGAAGCGAGCCGTTCTCCTTGTTTATGACGCGGTAGGTGATCTTCATTTTAAAGCCGTTGAACTCGGATATTTTTGGGATCACGATAACTCTGTCCCCGAAGCGGGCGGATATTTTATATTCGCAGGAAGCTCCTAAAACAACTATCATTACTCCTGTGTCTTCCATCTTTTTATATGAAAATCCAGCTTGTTCCAGGAAGTCTATACGGGCGTCTTCGAACCAGCGGATATAGTTGGAATGGTGGACGATTCCCATTTGGTCTGTTTCGTAGTAGCTTACTCTGTGTTCGTATAGGTTGATCTTGTCCATAAGATATTTCGTTCCTTCCATATTTTATACAGTTATTATAGCATATTTTTTCAGTAAAATCAATATAGGCACGGGGAATTTATATTACTGTTATTGACTTTAGGAGACAAATGTAGTATAATTGAAAAAAGTCTTGTTGTGAGGTCGCAGATCATGTATATAAAGCTTATCCAGCCGAAAATGCGGAAACGTCCCATGGATACTGACATAAAAACCCATATGTCTCCTCCGTTGGGTCTTTATACAATCGCAAATATGTTCAGAGGAGAGCATAAGGTTTCGGTGGAAAATGAAAATATTGGCAGAGTCAATTTCAATGACCGCCCAGATATTGTTGGGATCTCCGTAACTGTGGACACATTTCCGAGAGCGGCTGCCATCGCGAAAAAATTCCGCCGAAGAGGAATCCCGGTGGTTGCGGGAGGGATACATATAACAACTGCGTTTAAAACAATACCCTCCGGATGCTTTGACGCTCTCTGCGTCGGTGCTGCGGAGCTTACATGGCGCGACATTATCGGCGATCTGAAAAAGGGACGTCTTAAGCCTGTATACCGCTGTAAACGCCGTATATCCGGGACGGATATAATATCTCCCGCTTATGATATGATAAAGAAGGACAACTATCTTTACTGCAATATAATCCATACAAGCAGGGGATGTCCTTTCCGGTGCGATTTCTGCTATAACAGCTCTGAGGAAAGATATTATGTAAATCGCCCCGTTGACGATGTCATAAGGGACATCAAAGCTGTGGGAACAAAGCACGTCATGTTCATTGACGATAATTTTACCGGAAATCCGGCGTGGACAATGGAATTTCTGAAAAGAATAAAGACTATGAAAATAAAATGGAACGCCGCAGTATCAATTGATATTGCGAAACGTCCCAAGCTTCTTGAGCTTATGAAGGAAAGCGGATGCAAGAGCCTTTTTATCGGATTTGAAAGCATTAATGAAAGCTCCGTGACCGGTGTTCACAAGATCCAGAACCGTACCGCTGAATATGACAGGGCAGTTAAAACGATCCATGACAAGGGGATAATGATAAACGCAAGCTTTGTTTTCGGTCTTGACAGCGATACTCCCGATGTTTTTGAAAAAACGCTGGACTGGATCGTCAGGAATAAGATCGAGACTGTCACCTCTCACATTTTAACTCCCTATCCGGGTACAAAGCTCTATGACGATATGCGGAAAAGCGGACGTATCGTCAAAACGGATCTGTCCCTTTACAATACGGCAAATGTGGTTTTCCGTCCTGCGGGAATGACGCCGGAACAGCTTTATCAGGGCTATCTTTGGATATACAAAAGCGTTTACAGTCTGCCTTGCATAATAAAACGTATCCCGAAAAACATGGATCAGATCGTGCCCTATCTGCTGTTTAATCTTTTCTATAGAAAGTTCGGAAGCTTTACAGACATCCTGTGCAGACTGGTTACATATAACAGGATGGGCTATTTTGCGGAAAAGCTGTCCCGCTACCTGTGAGGTTTACTGTCCCAACTCCTCGGAGAGCATGACCCACTCGTCCTCGTATTCGGAGCAGAGCTTCTTCATATCCTCCAAAGCGGCGCATTTTTCCTGCATGAGCTGGTAGTCTCCGTAGACCTCCGGGTCGGCAAGCTGCTCCTGGATCTCTGCCATTTCTGCTTCAAGGCGTTCGATCTCCTTTTCAAGCTCCCTGACACGATTCCGTTTTTTAGCGTCAGCGGCACGCTGTTCCTTGGAGCGGTATGCTCTGACGTTTTTTTCTTCCGCTTCCTGCTTTGCTTTTTCCTGCTTCTGACGATCAATTATCTGCTGCTGGGCGGCTTCCTTTTCGCGCTTTACAGAGATATAGTCGTCAAAGTCTCCGTTATAGCTTTCGGTGTCGTTTTCAGTGATCTCAATTATACGGGTTGCAAGCTTGTTAAGGAGATAGCGGTCGTGGGAAACAAAAATAATAGTGCCGTCAAACTCGCAAAGTGCCTGTTCAAGAACCTCCTTGGTGTCGATGTCAAGATGGTTAGTAGGCTCGTCGAGAATGAGGACGTTTCCCCGTTCAAGCATCATAATGGCGAAGCAGAGCTTTGCACGCTCGCCGCCGCTTATAACTCCCACCTGCTTGAAGACGTTTTCTCCAACAAGGCGGACGCAGCCCAGCAGGGAGCGTATTTCTACGTCTTTCATGGTGCGGTATCTTGAATGTACCTCGTCCATAACGGTCTTGTTCATGTCAAGCTGAGCGTTTTCCTGATCGAAATAGGAGATCTTGACGTTCTTCGTCCATTCAATAATACCATGACTGCATGGAAGCTTCCGCTGGATAATTTTCAGAAGTGTGGATTTTCCTATGCCGTTTGAGCCGATGATACCAAGCTTTTCGCCCCGCTTTACCTCAAAGGAAAGGGAGTCCACAAGAGTTTTCCTGTCCGCTCCGGAGCCTACGGAAACATCTATATTTTTAACTGTCAGCAGATCAAATGGGGGAGTGATGTCATACTCGAACTTGATCTTGGCGCTTTTTTCGTAAATGACCGGCTTTTCAATTATCTCCATGGATTCCAGCTTTTTGATACGGCTTTTTGCCATGTTTGATGTGGAAGCCCGGACAAGATTTCTGTCAACGAAGTCCTGAAGCTTGGCGATCTCCTCCTGCTGAGCTTCGTATTCTTTGAGCTGACGGGCGACGTCCGCTTTCTTCTGCTCCGCAAATACGGAGTAGTTTCCCTTATAGCGTTTCAGAACGCCTCTTTCGATCTCGCAGGTGGAGGTGGTGAGCTTGTCCAGAAAATATCTGTCGTGGGAAACTATCAGCAGTGCGCCTTTGTAGTCCTGCAAGTATTCTTCAAGCCACATAATGGTGTTGAAATCCAGATGGTTGGTGGGCTCGTCCAGAATAAGCAGCTTTGGATTTTCCAGAAGCAGCTTGGCAAGGGCAAGTCTTGTTTTTTCCCCTCCGCTGAGAGTGGAGATAACTCTGTCGTAGGTCTCCTGTGGAAATCCCATACCGTTAAGGACCTTTGTGATGTTTACATTTATAAGGTATCCGTCGTTGGATTCAAAATAGGCGGTCTTCTGGGCGTACTCCGCAGCGATCTTTTCGTCGTGGGTCTTCGACATAAGAGCTTCAAGCTCCCGGAGACGTTCCGCAGTCTGCAATAGGTCTGAAAAGACAGAGCGCATTTCCTCAATGATGGTGCTTGAACGGTCAAGACCGCTGTTCTGCTCCAGAAAGCCAACGGTAACTCCCTTGGTGAGGGAGATCCTTGCAATGTTTGGTTCGGGCTGTGTCTCCGGTTCTTCCTGTCCCGTGATAATTTTAAGCAGTGTGGATTTTCCGCAGCCGTTTATTCCGATAAGGCCTATCCTGTCGTTGTCCTCAATGGTCAGAGCGACATTGTTAAGTACCTGATTTCCGTTATAGAATTTACTTATATTTTCAAGTGAGATTACCATTTTAACGTATTCCTTTATGTTTATTTTTACATAGCGATCATTTTAATTATACGGTAAAGTACGGTATTTGTCAAGGCAGAGGAGGTTGAAAAAACACGGTGCCGATATGACACCGTGTTCTATCATGTTAAGTATTATTTGAACTTGCTCCAGATATTTATAAGCATATCATTGCCGATCCTGATGCCGCCTTCTATTTCATTTACGTCAAACAAATCCATCATCTTGCCTACGATCTCGGGTAAATCAGGGTGTACAGTGATTCTTGCATTAAATGAATTATACATTTTCCGCATAAACTCTTTTGAAACAGGTTCGTCAAGAATAGACTCCCTGTTCGTGATCCGATCATACTGATTTGCTGATTCGCTGCCAAAATAAGTGCCGGGGTTAGATACCGGATCAAGGAGATTGGTTATTCCTCCGTCTACACCGCAAAGACGCATTTCATTGGTCATTTTAAGCAGGTCTCTTAAAGTCATTCCATCATAGTAATATTTATCAATTATCTTCTGTCGTACCTCGGAAGCTTTCAGACCCTTTCCGTACAATGCTTCTATTCTCGCCTTTTTTGCTGCCGCCGCACCTCCGCAGGCTTCATTTACCTCATCCTCAAATTGTGAGTAAATATGAAACTGCGTACCATATTCTGTAAAAGACGGATAATTAACAGCTCCGACATCAGTGAAATTTTCACCGTAACAGTATTTGTATTTTTCGTAAATAGCCATGTATTTTTCGGCGTTGCTCATTCCTGTGAGATCCATTTCTTCGGTGAGCTTGTCAAACTCACTTGCGTGAGTATAATCAACACATGATCTTCTGTAAAGAAGTGTAAGCTCAATAATTTTGTCCTGCTTAGGATCACCGGTCGGTTCAAAGAGATAATTACTCGCTTGTGCCCAATATGCCCTCAATTCTTCTTCGGTAATTATCACCAGATCGTCACGGGGCTTGTTTTTAGGATCGTCAGCAGCTTCTTCCATCTGCTGCTTGATTTTTTCTGATAAATCAATTACCTCTGCGTTTTTCAAAGCTTCCTTAAATGTTCCGTACTCCGATGCACTGATATTTGATTTGTTATGTACCCCATTGATCCTGCCATTCTGCTCCACATTGTATACGGACGTTTTGGAAGTCACATTTGTTACATTATCAGCCATTGATGTCACCTCCCGCACTTTGCTTCTTTTGCTGTCTGAGCTAAGGTGTCCATAAAGCTTGTGTCTCTTGTATCATTCTTCTTGTCATAGAGATATAACTGATGTGTGCTGTTTACAATTGAATTAATGTTCATAATAACGTTCCTTTCCTGAATTGAAATATTGTGTGCATAATTCTGAAAAGGCGGAACATTATTTCAGGAAAAACAGGCTTATGTATGTTGGCGCATACTTAAACCGGTTCGTCAAACGCATTGGCGTACGGTTGACCTCCCTGTGCTGTAACAGATCCCTCATGTGAAAATTATATCATATCATGGAATAATTGTCAACTATTTAAGTGGATTTTTTCCCAAAAACGGCAGAAAATAAATAAAAAATTTTCAGGGAACTTTAAATGAAAAAGCATATTTTTATTATTTGTATAGTCTATGCCATCACTGCCTGTTATATTGCCTCGTATTTTTATATTGAATCCATTGCATATATCCCTCCGGCAAGTACAAGACAGGATATTTCAGCTGTGGCGGGAAAGTCTTCCGCAGAGCTTACCGATGAGGACTACGGCTTCATTTTTGAACAGACCGGTCTTGGGAAAGCGGCGGTGTCCGGACTGTCCGACCTCAGCCTTCTTTACGATTATCAGGAAAATTACTATTCTCAGAGGGAATATGAATGTATAAAAAATTCTCCCATTTCCTTTGAGGAAAGAATAACAGGGAAACCGGTCAGGCTTGCTCCGCTGGAGGAGGGAGATATACTTGTTACCTCTTCTGCTCATGTTTTAAGCTGGAGGAACGGTCACGCTGCCATAGTGGTGGACGCTGACAGGGGAACTACTCTTGAAGCTGTTGTAATAGGAAAAAATTCCAAGACCCAGGATATTTCCAAATGGACAAGGTATCCGAATTTTGCTGTACTGCGGCTTAAATACGCAGACAAAAAGGAACGCGCTCAGATAGCGCGTTCTGCGATGGAAAATCTTTACAATATACCATATAATGTTCTTATAGGACTTTATCCCATGAAGTACAGCAAGCTGGGAAATGTATCCGGAACCCAGTGTGCTCACCTTATATGGGTCGCCTATGCGGCGTACGGATATGACATAGACAGCAGCAGGGGACTTATTGTTACTCCCCATGATATTTTGAAAAGCGACAGGTTTGAAATAGTACAGATATACGGAATGGGTTAAATTACCTCGCTG
The DNA here is from genome assembly GCA_022511485.1 of Oscillospiraceae bacterium. Taxonomy (GTDB): domain Bacteria; phylum Bacillota; class Clostridia; order Oscillospirales; family Ruminococcaceae; genus RGIG8773. Next base: position 9,842 of record JAFLUJ010000069.1, read on the forward strand.
CCGTTTATTTTCAGTCGAAATTTTATCCCGAGAAATTCGGCTGAGCGCTTGCATAACAGCATACGCTGTAGGAAAATTTCAAAATATTCCATAACAGAGGAGATATTGTTGTCAATGACAAGCTCAAGAATAAGAGAGGTCTTGTCAGGACTGAAAAACAGCTTGGATTCAACAGCAGCGTAGTTTACTCTGTCGTGAATGTCGAAGGTGCGCATATCCGCATTTCTTACCCGGCTTCTGCGGACGTCGGTCTTATCCGCTATGATAAGAGCCGCAGATATTGCGTTAAGAGGCTGTGCAGTGGATTCGTCATGGTTTCCTATGGCTGAAATGATGGCACATATTTCCTCCGCAGGCATATTGAGATTGTCCAGCAGACGGAATGCCATTACCGCTCCGCTCTGGGCGTGGTCGATGCGGTTTACTACGTTTCCTATATCGTGGAGATATGCTGCTATCTTTCCGAGCTCTACTGTCCGGCTGTCATAGTTAAGGGTGGTAAGTATCATCTCGACGGTAAATGCTACCTTTTCTACATGGGCGAAGGAATGCTCGGTATATCCCTGAGCCTCCACAGCCGCGTCTGCATTTTTGATATATGTGTGTATATCCGGATTCTGGGTGATATATTTATATGTTACGATACTGCTCATATTATTGGTCCTTTCGGAAATTGGGATATGGTAAAATAATTATAACACATTGTCCTGAAAACGTCAATTGTGATATTTTGCTGAAAAGTGACAAAAAGTCTTTGACAAACGGATCTATATATGATATAATATGTTTAGTTGTCTGAAAAAATAAGTGCGGATAACAGGTATCCGTATCTTCGACCCGAACCCGAAAGGTAGATGTGCCTTGGAAAATATGATGACTATAATGAAAAATATAAAGGCTAATTTATTAGCCGCTTTGAAAAGTCTTTCAAAGGTTTTGTACGAAAATATCAAGCTCATAATGATCGGTATGATACTGATACTTATGATAATTGCCGGTGCTATTCTTGTAAGCCTTTATTTTGGCGGAGATGTTGTGAGACAGCTTACTATTACCGAGATCAAAGGCATTGCTTATATTACAAGAGGCACAAAAAAGCTTTCCGCAGGAAAAGGCACAAAGCTTATGAGCGGAGATATTATTTCTACCAATGAGAAAAGTACTGTCAGGATAAGTCTTGACGATGATAAGTACATCTTTATTGAACCGGATTCCTCTGTGTACATATATTTTACAGATATTGCTTCCGAGGGAGATATTTCTGTAAATTTAAGCAGGGGAGCGGCTATTTGCGAGCTTAATGAAAAGCTGAAGAAAAAAGCTACGTTCAATCTTAAGACCCCTAACAGTATCGTTTCAGTCAGGGGAACGGTTTTCCGTGCCCAGTTTGACTATATGGAAAGCTATTCGGACAGCAGGGGTGTCGAGCTTGCTAATGTTATGATCACTCAGGTCCAGAATTTTGATGGTTCTGTCAATCTCCAGCTTTACGACAGCAGCAGAGATCCTTTTGATCTTCCTAAGCTGCTTGTGGAGCGCACATCCGCTCAGATGATAACCGCTGACGATGTTTGCCAGTATGGCTATCTCAATTATGATATTGACCTTGGCTCGATCAATGAAGACGCTCTCCATGAGATCCTGAGAGCCAGCAATGAAAAGGAGCTTGCATTTTCCCACAACGAGATAAATGCTGCCTATAAGCATGTCGTTGAGGAAAACAGACAGACCGGAACGGTGACGGAGATCTCCACCGAAGCTTCATCGGAGGAAATTTTCATAACAACGACGGTAACAACTACTACTGAGGCAACAACGGAGGAATCCGCAACAACTACCACACCTCCGGAATCTACAGAGGAAAGCTCCGGCGGCACTTTAAGATCCACGGCGAAAACCTACGAATACACCACATATTCCGGAATCAAATGGTGGGAGCTTACAGGCAATACCAATACCGATCTGGACGATTATGATGATTGGTTTACGGAGGAAACCAGTATTCCTTTTGAGGCTGTTACTACAGTTCCTGACATTCCGGAGGAATAAAGGCAACACCGCACAACTACCGCCTGACAGCTTTGCACGTCATATACTTGCATA
>JAFLUJ010000070.1 GCA_022511485.1 Oscillospiraceae bacterium
CTGAAAAATGAGATGCGTATGCAGCTTTCCAATTATAAAGAGCAGGTAAACACCATCTCAAATCAGATGAGAGCAAACAACGAGAGACCTCAGTCTGCATCTAAAATGACAAAAATGATGACATCTATGGGTATTGCCATGAACTGTGCGAGAGACAATTCCACAGAGCATATTGCCGAAATGCTTATTCAGGGCACAAATATGGGAGTTATCAAGATCAACAAGGCCCTCAACAGCACTTTCACAGCAGATCCTAAGCTGATCCGGGAGGCAAAAAGTATGCTTACCAAGGAACAGCGTTATATTGACAACCTTAAAGGTTATCTTTAATTGGAGGCGGTATTTATGTCAAAACATTTTATAAAGCATGGAAACAATGCCAGAATTGACCCTGATGATCCTAAGCAGATCAACGGAAGTTATTGCACAAACATTATTACCTGCAACAAAACACTTCCCGACGGCAGCATTGTAAACGTCCTTGAAGACAATGCAGAGATGGCAAGAAAAGAAGTAGACAACATACGTCTTTCTTAATATATGCATAAACGCGGACTGCCTCAATAGCTGTCCGCGCTTTTTATTTTGTATTTTTTTCTCATTTTCTGCGCCTTGATGACCTTCATACGTGAAAATTCCTCACGTTCCTTTTCTTCAAGGCTGCTGCTTATATAGCGTACTATATTTTCATATCTTGGTATAACGATATTCTGCAAAGCGTTAGCTCTGGTCTGGGTTTTCCTTATGGAATTCGTCAGCCTGTATATACTTGTTTCAATTTCAGCAAGCGTAGCAGACATATACTTAACACGCTCAAAGCAGATATAAGCCATATCTACATTTGAATCGGTATACTGCAAGCCATAGTTAAGCACAGGCTTTCTTTCTTCAATATTGAGCTTCGGAAGCTCACAGCCCATTACGCTTCTGTAGGTAACAGAAAGTGAATCCTCGATGGGAGTGGCATTTGCAACGTTTTCGATAACTCCCCTTGCGATATTTGCCATCTGAAGCGCAGAATATGCCTGAATAAACGTATTGTCAATAGTTCCCCGCAGTGACTTTGCCGACTCGACCATTATCATCAGCTCGCGTATGAGAATGTTCCTCTTTTTGTCCATCAGCTCATAACCAAGCCGTGCCAGTGAAAGAGATTTCTGAACATTAAGCAGGTTTCCTTTGGTAGGAAATACCTGATCAGCCATAGATACAAGCCTCCTTTCCGCCGCCTCTTATTTTATCAGCTAAACAATTCCGCAGCGTTTGGATTATATTTTTCTTTCAGCAGCTTCTCGTCAATTCTGTCAAGAGCGGACTTGGGAAGCAGTGAAAGCAGATTCCAGCCCAGATCAAGAGTTTCGTCAATGGAACGGTTTTCGTCCGGATTCTGAGAAACAAAGTACTTCTCGAACATCTTACCGAAATTCATATATGCCTTGTCAAGCTCGGAAAGCTCATCCTCACCGATAACCGAAGCCAGAGCTCTTGCGTCCATAACCTTTGCATAGCAGGCGAAAAGCTGGTTTGCCACATCGGAGTGATCTGCACGGGTGTATCCCTCGCCTATACCGTCCTTCATAAGACGTGAAAGGGACGGCAGAACTGATATGGGAGGGTATACTCCGGTCTGGTCAAGTCCTCTGTCAAGAACGATCTGTCCCTCTGTGATATATCCCGTAAGGTCGGGAACAGGATGGGTAATATCATCATTTGGCATGGTAAGGATCGGTATCTGAGTTACCGATCCCTCTGAACCCTTTATAACTCCTGCACGCTCGTAAAGTGCAGCAAGGTCGGAGTACAAATATCCCGGGAAGCCTTTACGTGCGGGAATTTCTCCCTTTGAGGAGGAAAACTCACGTACAGCCTCTGCGTATGATGTCATATCTGTAAGGATAACCAGAATATGCATATTCTTTTCAAAGGCAAGATACTCTGCCGCAGTAAGAGCACACTTTGGTGTAAGTATACGCTCGATAATAGGGTCGTTTGAAAGATTCAGGAACATAACAACCCTTTGCAGAACGCCGCTTTCCTCAAAGCTTTTTATAAAGTAATCCGCAACGTCATTTTTAACACCCATTGCCGCAAAAACCACAGCAAACTCCTGACCGCTGTCCTCAGCGATCTTTGCCTGACGTACTATCTGTACTGCCAGCTTATTGTGGGAAAGTCCCGAACCGGAAAAGATCGGAAGCTTCTGACCTCTGATAAGTGTCATAAGAGCGTCAATGGAAGATATTCCTGTGTGGATATAATTCCTCGGATAGGAGCGGGACACCGGGTTAAGAGGCTTACCGTTTATATCGGCAGTTTTCTCTGCGAAGATCTCTCCCAGACCGTCAACAGGTCTTCCTGCACCGTTGAATACACGTCCGATAATTTCAGGAGAAAGAGGAATTTCCATCGGTCTGCCCAAAAATCGTGTTTTTGTATTTTTCAGGGACAGGCTTTTTGTGCCTTCAAAAACCTGAAGCACTACCCTTTTTCCGGATACCTCAACAACTCTTCCAAGTCTTGATGTGCCATCGTCAAGTCGAATTTCAACTACCTCGTCATATGAAGCGTTATCAACATCGTCCAGAACTACGAGAGGACCGTTTATTTCACTTAATCCAACATACTGTAAACTCATTTTTATGACTATGCTCCGGATCAAATCCCGGGAGCATTCTCTCCTTTCCCGATGTTTTATTCAGACAGCTTTAGTCCTCTGCCTTGAATTCTTTGAGCTTGCTTTCTATTTCTGCCTCCAGAAGATTAAAAAGCTCCGGCTTGTCATTAGGTATATCATATTTCATTTTAATTACCTTTTCAAACAGCCCTGTTCCGGAAATCGTACTTACCGGAATTCCCAAAGCAACTACCTTGCTGCAGTTATCATAAAGATTAAGAATTATTCCCATCATGCGGAACTGCTTTTCCAGAGGGACATATGTGTCATCCTTATGATAAGCGTTCTGCTGTAAAAATCCAACCCTTACTACACGGGCAATTTCAATAACAAGCTTCTGATCCTCCGGAAGAACGTCTGAACCGATCAGCTTTACGATCTCCATCAGCTTGTTTTCCTCCAGAAGGATATTGGATATTCTCTGACGGTATTTAAGGAAATCTATGCTGACGTTTTCGTCATAGTAGTTAGCAAGGTCATCCATATACTCAGAATAGCTGTCATTCCAGTTGATAGATGGATAGTGTCTTGCATATGCAAGAGCCTTGTCAAGTGCCCAGAAGCAGCGTACAAAGCGCTTTGTATTCTGTGTGACCGGTTCAGAGAAGTCCGAACCCTGGGGAGATACTGCACCTATAATACTTACAGAACCCTCCTGTCCGCAGAGAGCCTCAACATATCCTGCACGTTCGTAGAACTCGGAAATTCTTGAAGGCAGATATGCAGGGAAACCCTCCTCCGCAGGCATTTCCTCAAGACGTCCGCTTATCTCACGGAGAGCCTCCGCCCAACGTGAGGTAGAATCCGCCATTATGGCAATATGATAACCCATGTCGCGGTAATATTCCGCAAGGGTGATACCCGTATAAATAGACGCTTCACGAGCTGCTACGGGCATATTTGATGTATTTGCTATAAGAACTGTTCTGTCAGTAAGAGCCTTTCCGGTACGGGGGTCAACAAGCTCCGAAAATTCCTCCAGAACCTGTGTCATTTCGTTTCCGCGCTCTCCGCAGCCGATATATACGATAATATCCGCGTCGCACCATTTTGCAAGCTGATGCTGGGTCATGGTCTTACCTGTTCCGAATCCTCCCGGAACGGCTGCTGTACCTCCCTTTGCAATAGGCAGGATGGTGTCTATTATTCTCTGTCCTGTAATAAGCGGCTTGCTTATAGGCAGGCGTTCTTTAAAGGGTCTGCTTTGCTTGATAGGCCATTTCTGACAAAGTGTCAGATTTATAAGCTCTCCCTTATCGTCCCTTATACGCACTACTGTATCATTTATGGTATACATACCGTCGGTCGCAGTCCAGATGACCTCTCCGCTGAGATTCGGACGAAGCATACACCTATGCTCTATAACAGGAGTTTCTGGACATACAGCGTAAATATCACCGCCTTCAAGACGGTCTCCTACAAGAGTAGTGATCTTTACGTCGTATTTTTTTGTCGTATCAAGAGCGGGAACGTTAGCTCCCTCGGAAATAAATGCTCCGCTTACCTCTTCTATCTGTTTCAGCGGACGCTCTATTCCGTCAAAAATATTTGAAAGTATTCCGGGACCCAGTGTTGCCGACATTGGCATTCCTGTGCCTTCAACAGGCTCTCCCGGCTTAAGTCCTGTCGTTGATTCATACACCTGAATGGTAGTATCCTCGGAGGTAATGCCTATTACCTCTCCGATAAGCCGCTTTGTGCCGACGTAAACCATTTCAAGCATTGAGAAATCCTTTGTATCTCTTACCTTTACAACAGGACCGTTTACAGAAAATATTGTATTCAAGGCTGTGCCTCCTTTGTCAGGACATCCCCTGTATTATACTATTGCGCGAAAGCATTGCTGTTTGCGAAGGAGCGTTTCTGCTCCTCCACAGCCAGATCGAAGGTCTTGTCAGAAATAGTGCCTCTCTCCTTGTTATAGACTGAAAGTCCTCCCAGTCTGATCCTTTCATCAGGAGAAAAAGTCACATTTTCCGCCCGAACTGCCTTTTTAAGCGTATCGGAATACTTCATATCGTCCGGAGAGAGAAAGATCTCCGAACCGTCAGAAACGTGCATCAGAAGCAGATTCTTAATGAGCATATCTACATATTTAGGATCGTCATGATACTTGATAAGACGCTTTTCCACAACATCAAAGACCTTTGCTGTAAGCTCCTCTCTATGCTGGAGAACAGCCTTTTTCATACTCAGCTCTGCCCTTGAAATATCACGGACATAACGGTTTTCATTCTTCTTTGAACCGATATTGAAGTGTCTGTCAGCGTATTCCTCCGACTCTCTTTCTGCCTCGGCAAGAATTTCCTTTTTCTGTTCTTCCGCTTCGGAAAGCATTTCGCTGACTTTTATTTCGATCTCATCATTGACTGCATCAATAAACTTTTGCAGCTTCTCATTGTTCATTTCCATAAAACACCTATCTCCTTTTAAAGCTTCAATCCGATAGCAGACTCGATATATCCTGATATTTGTTCAGTAATATTTGATGTAGCATGACGATCCGGGATAGACACTATCAGCGGCTGCTTGTGATTAAGCTTGTAGTCGTAAAACATTTCCTCGCAAAGCTTTACCAGCTTTTCAGTAATAAGTATCACAGCTATTTCACTGTCTTCTACAGCCTGCTTAAGAGCCTCCCGAACCTCCCCAGGCTCGTGAACAACAACTCCCTCGATCCCGGCAAGTCGCATACCCATCTGCGTATCAACATTATCGCTTATCAGATAAAAACGCATAAATGCCTCCGTTTTACATAAACAGCATCAGCAGTGCAACAACAAATCCGTAAAGCGCACAGCCTTCACCAAGAGCAACGAAGATAAGTGCTTTTGAGAAGGATTTCGGATCTTCGCTTACTGCTCCGATAGCAGCAGGAGCAGCAGCAGCAACTGCGATACCGCCGCCGATAGAGCCAAGTCCTACAGCCAAAGCAGCTGCAAGATAACCCATACCGCTGCCGTCGCTGTCAGATTCCTCAGCGTCCGAAGAAACAGATGTATCAGACGATGTTTCCGCAGAAGCATACATTCCGATCGGAAGTGCAGCACAGATCACCATTACGCCGAAGAAAGCGCATAAGTTTCCGATGATAGCGTGTCTTACGGATCTCTCACTGCGTTTTCTCTTAACGGCGATGATCGCAGGAAGCAAGAGAATCGCTACAATAACGATAGGAAGCAGAAAAATGTACAACATAAAAAATTCCTCCAAAATTTTTATTCTATGTTTTCATCATAGTTGATTTTAACGGGTGTAAACGGTTTTCCGTCACCCGAATAAAAGCGTGAGAATATCTCGTAGAATTCGAGACGAAGGGTCTGGATACCAACCAGCAGACCTTCAAGACACATAACAAATATATTTCCGAAGATGACCACAAAAGGCACACCTGCGCTTGAAACATGATCTGCCAGAGCCATTACAACAAGCATCATTGACGCATGGGAAAGCACAAATCCGCCTATACGAACAAATGAAAGAGTGTTTGTTGCATATCCCAGCAGGAACTCAAATACCTCAAAGAAATTTGAAGCGATAAAGTCGGTCATTCCGCCTTCCATCTCAAATTTCTTACCCCTGACCCAATATGTGAGCGGTTCTCTCAGGAACATTGCCACAAGCGGCAGGATAATAAGAACGATAACATAAACCGGAGTGAACATTTTCACGCCTAAAAGAGTTCCTACAGCGCCTGCAAGCAGCGATCCGAAAAATACAAGTCCTGCTATTCCGTTGTTGCCGAAAAGAGCCTCTTCGTATTTTTTGTTCTTTATTCCCGTGACAATGTTTATAAGGATCGAAATGATCATTATCAGTACGCCTATTGCTATAGCGCCTACAAGGATCGTTGTAACGTTGTGCATGACCTTAAACGGAAGGAATGTTATTCCCAACGATTCATACACCGGATCAAGCAGTTCTTCATATCCGAATACGCTTCCGTACAGAAGTCCAAAAAATGCACCGGCTATTCCAACTCTTGTAATGATAGGTCCAAGAGCAAATTTCTTGAACTTCCACAACAGCGCTCCTGCAATGGCAAGAACCAGTCCCTGTCCTACATCGCCGAACATTATTCCAAACAGCAGCGTGTAAGTCACCGCTACAAACGCAGTAGGATTTATCCCATTGTATGACGGAAGTCCGTACATATCTACAAACATTGAGAACGGTTCTGTAAACTTATTATTTCTCAGCTTAATGGGAGGTTCAAGCTTTCCGTTGGCGTCAGCAGGCTGTAAAACCACCGAAACGCTTTCCAGATCATCAAACATTGTAAGAAATTTGTCTGATTCCTTTTTAGGAATGAATCCCACAATGTAAAACTTGTCATTTACAATGGCTGCCTTGTTTCTCAGGTCGAAATTATCATGCTGTGATTTCAGACGAGAGAATATTTTGCACAACTTGTCCATTTCCTTATTTATGATCTCGTCATACTGAGCTTTGCATTCCTCAATAGCCTTTTTGTCTTCTTCCACCATTTTGTGCAGCTCTACAGAGGCTTCCGAAGAATCTCCGTGTACAAAATCCGGAATATGAGTACGCTCAAAGTACAGATCGGCGAAAATACCGTCTACCTCTTCCTGATAAGCCACCGGGACAAAATACATACCCCAGTAATATTCCTTTTCCGTGCTGAAATACTTGAAATAAAAAGGCTTATCATCATAATAGGAAAGCTTGCTGTAGCTGTCTACCGGAAGACGGCCAAGCCGCATTTTTATATGCTCACAGGAAAAAAGCTGTTCAAAATCCGCATGAACTCCCTGCAAATGGTCTACCTGATATACAGCCTGTTCATGGACTGAAAGCAGTTCCCCTGCTTTGGTTTCCTTATCCTTGACAATATCAAGCTTTTTTCTTATTCCACGTATATACCGTTCAAGCTTGAAAAGATTTTCGCTTTCTACGTCCTGATAATCAACGCTTGTAAATTTCACTCCCGACTGAGCGGATATTTCACTTAGCTGCTTAAGAAGAGGGGTATAGGGATTTTCTTCCTTAAGAGTGGTAAATCCGGTCTTTTTTCCCGCCATCTTTGTAGCCGACTCAATATGGAAACAGCCGCAGTCGCTCAGCTTTAACAGAACCGTATCCAGATCCTTTGTAAGTCCGGCAATGTTGACAAGCTCCATTTTTTCTATTGACACTGTGCAGTCACCTCTTTTTACATAATAATAAGCGATGCTATTTTATTTACTTCTATGCCATAGCGAATACCCTCTATTATACTTATAATATTCTGGACCTCGATTTCCAGAAGGAAAATAAATGCATACACGCTAAGCGGTGCGGAAGCTGAACGTTTGAGCATACTCTTGGCATATTTATGTCTCAGCCGCTGGGCACTCTGCTCAATGTTATTTATATCATATCCGTTTTGGATCATCTGATTGCCGTAATAGGTTTTGGAAAAGCGTCTTATAAATTCCTCTGAATCCTTTGCACTGTAAATCTCCTTTTGCTTTGCAGCGGAAAGCCTGCCGTAAAAAGGAAGCATATCCCTTTCTATGACCTCGTCCGGCGCTTCAAAAAATGCAGTAAGACGATAGGAATTTATCACATTGATAAGGTCAGTATCGGTATCAAGCAGATTGGTAAACTGCTTAACATCCTGATTTTTGAATTTAAGAGAGCTTTTAAGTCTTCTTATATAATATGATCTTAACAGGGTCTCGCACCTTGTTACATCCACCCTGCCGCTGCTGTCCGGAGAAATTCCTTTAAGCACGTCATAATAAGGCGTTTTCTTAAGAAAATCAAGCAATCCGCGAAAATCTGTTACCTTTGCAAGCTCCAGAAGATCAAATGAGGTATAATCATTTATATAAATAGGGATGTCAGCTATCATTTTCTGTGACTTCGCATTTATAAATCTTATACACCTAAGTATTTCGTCGATCTCAGTCTGTAGTATCTTATAATTGTAAAACTCCTGCTTTGAAATATGCTCGAATCCGGTTATCCTCATATACGTTTCAAAAATACTTCTCCGCAGCAGATTTTCAAGCATTCCTCTATGGACTGTATTGGTGTCAATTGACGAAAGCAAATTGCTGTAGTGAGTATTTTTCTTAAGATACTCCGCAACCTCGGGAACGCTTTGCTTATTCATCATTTCGCTGTAATCCTGAGGTGTTACCCGCTTTCCGTATATAGCCATGATCTTCGCAACAGTAGCGTTATAATTCTTAGCCAAACCAAGCACCTTCTTTCGGAAAAAATCAAGGCAATGCTCAAAGGGACGATATATCTTTTATCCGCTTATTATGGCGTTAAAAATATCGTCCTCCCACTTTCCCCGCTCCTTATCGAAAACACTGTCCAAACGGCGGATCTCATCATCCTTGTTTTTCTCGATCTCCGCCAGCTTTTCCTCAGCCTTTTTCTTTTCCTCGGAATCCAATTCTCCGAGACGTTTTTCTGCCTCGCGGATCTTGGCTGCAACCATATTCTCCTGCTCTGCCTTGGCATCTGCAATAATACGGTTTCTTTTCTTCTCCGCCTCTGCAAGACGGGATTTCGCATTATTCTCAATTTCGAGAATGTTGGCAATAATATTTTCCATATCGATCACCCTTTTTATTTACGCAGCGACACCTGCGTCCGGCTCATATTGTTCATATTGAGAGGTCACAGGCGTTGCTGGTGATATTAGTTTTTAAGACTGTGAAGCGGTGCAGGTATCTGTCCGCCCCTGCTTATGAATTTTGACGGAGAGTTTGTATTCACTCTCATTACAGGTCCTTTTCCGAAAAGTCCTCCCCAGTCGAGAACATCTCCCTCTTTCATTCCGATAGCAGGGATTATTCTTACAGCTGTAGTCTTGCTGTTTATCATTCCGATAGCAGCCTCATCAGCAATAATAGCGGAAATAACGTCATCCTCAGTATCCCCGGGAATGCATATCATGTCCAGTCCAACCGAGCATACGGCAGTCATTGCTTCCAGCTTTTCTATTGAAAGAGCTCCGCACTCAGCAGCAGCGATCATTCCTGCGTCCTCGGATACCGGAATAAATGCTCCGGAAAGTCCGCCTATTCTGGAACAAGCCATTACGCCGCCCTTTTTAACAGCATCGTTAAGAAGCGCCAGAGCAGCTGTAGTACCGCAGGCTCCGCATTTTTCAAGACCCATCTCCTCTAAAATGTAAGCCACACTGTCGCCTACCGCAGGAGTAGGAGCAAGAGAGAGGTCAACGATACCGAAGGGTACACCCAGTCTTTCGGAAGCAGTTACGCCAACAAGCTGACCTACACGTGTAATTTTATAGGAGGTCTTTTTAATAACATCGGAAAGTCCGGTAATATCAGCATCGGGATATTTTCTCAAAGCCGATCTTACAACGCCCGGACCGGAAACTCCCACATTGATGATGCAGTCCGGCTCTCCAACACCATGGAAAGCTCCTGCCATAAAGGGATTATCCTCTACAGCATTACAGAAAGCCACCAGCTTTGCCGCACCGAAGCACTGGTTATCCACAGTAAGCTCCGCACTTTTTTTGATAATGCGTCCCATCATGCGGCAAGCGTCAAGATTTATACCGGTCTTTGTAGAACCTACATTTACCGATGAGCATACACAGCTTGTGGAAGCAAGCGCCTCCGGAATGGTTTCAATAAGCCGCTCATCTCCGGCGGAAAAGCCTTTCTGTACCAGAGCGGAATATCCTCCGATAAGGTTTACTCCGCAAGCCTTAGCAGCCTTCTCCATAGTAAGAGCAAACTTAACAGGGCTTTCCTTGCACGCCGCAGAAACAATGGCAATTGGCGTAACGGAAAGTCTCTTATTGATTATCGGGATACCATATTCTTTTTCAATATCCTCACCGACCCTTACAAGATCCTTTGCACATTTTGTTATCTTATCATAAACCTTGGTACACGCTTTGTCGATGTCACTGTCTATACAGTCAAGAAGCGAGATACCCATAGTAATTGTACGAATATCAAGACATTCGTCCTGGATCATACGTATAGTTTCAAGTATATCGTGAACGTTAATCATAGAAAAGCTCCTGTCCAGCAGTTATATTCTGTGCATTGACTCAAAGATCTCCTCATGCATTGTGTGTATCTGAAGTCCCAGCTCCTGACCGAGACCAGTCATTCTTGCCACAAGCTCCGTGAAATCCTTGTTCAGCCGCGAAATATCCACCAGCATTATCATTGCAAACATATCCTGCAGAACGCTTTGTGTGACCTCAATAACATTGGCGTTATATTCGGTGCATATACCGCTTACCTTTGTGAGGATACCAACGGTATCTTTACCGATCACTGTAACAACAGCTCTCATTTACACACCCTCCAAAAACATCGCATATTAAATATGTATATTATCATAACACATTGCTATAAAAAATTAAAGACATAAATCCAACAAATTTGTATGTTTTTTTCACAAAATATATGTTAATTTTTTTGAGAATGTGTTATAATAAAGTAAACCGGTTAATTTTTGAAGAGAAAAATTGTATGCTGACACTATTTTGACTATATTGGGTCTTATTCCGACACAACAGATTCAACATCGGGAATCTCGGCAGTTCTCGCCTTTATGTCCTTCTGGAATATCAGCTTGAAAACGGTCCGTACAAATGGCTGTATAAAGAAAAGCTGAGTAAAAAAGGCAAATGGAAAGTTAAGGCATACGAGTTTCAGCCAGTTTGCAAGTAATGTAATGATGTTGAATCCTGAATAATATGGATAGTACAGAAAAGCAGCGATAAAGCTCATTGATGGACACATAAGACCTACTGTTGTACAGATTATGGCAGATTCAAAAATAACGGGATGGGTCTCTCTGGGATCAAACACCTTACAGGCAAGCTTGAATGAAGAAGGACTTCCCATAACAATTTCAAGCAGGTACGCAAGTACAAACTCCACCAGAACAACAGCCCATATTGGGACGTAAGAACCGCACATATAAACGCCCCCTTGTTTTTTGATGGCAGCGATAACTCCGTTTGTGCCGTTGATCTCCATAAGTATGCTGCCGTTGACAACATAAAGACTGTAGAACACATAAGCATGTACCGTTATTATAACAGTGATAAGGGCAAAAATCATTCTCTGAAACGTATTTCTCGGCATAAAAACTATCCTTTCTGACGCAAAAAGACACAGGCAGCGAGATATGCAGCAAATCCGAATCGTTATGTACCGTAATCAGATT